>CAYZHI010000308.1:0-4592 GCA_964477335.1 uncultured Caldilineaceae bacterium
CCCCTAGCCCCCGCTTGCGCGCCGAATCGGGGGAGGGGCTAGGGGTGGGGGTTTAAGGAGATAAGGCAATGGCAAAACCCAAGAATGTAGTGGTGGCGCAATCCGGCGGGCCGACGCCGGTCATCAACAGTTCGCTGCGGGGCGTGGTCGAGAGCTGCCGGAGCAGGCCGGATCTGTTCGGCACGGTCTATGCCGGCTTGCACGGCATCGAGGGAGTGCTGAAAGAGGCGTTGATCAATATGTCAGCCCAACCGGCCGAAGAGATTGCCCTGTTGAGCACCACCCCGGCGGCCGGCTCTATTGGCACCTGCCGGTACAAGCTCAAAGCCCAGCAACAGGAAGATTTTGAGCGCGTCATCGAGGTCTTCAAGGCCCACCACATTGGCTACTTTTTTTACAACGGCGGCAACGACTCGATGGACACAGCCAATAAGATTGCCAAATTGGCCCACGAACGCGGCCTGGAACTGGTGGCGACCGGCGTGCCCAAGACCATCGACAACGATGTAGGCGACAGCGAGTTCAAGCTGATCGACCACACCCCCGGTTATGGCTCGGTGGCCCGCTATTGGGCCTTGAATGTGCAGAATGCCAATGAAGAGAACCAGGGGTCGAGTCCATCTGATCCGGTTTTGGTGATGCAGGCCATGGGCCGCAAGATCGGTTACATTCCGGCGGCAGCCCGCCTGGCCGATCCGGCGCGGGCTATGCCGCTGTTGATCTTCCTGCGCGAGTCGAATTTGAGCTTGGCGGAGTTGGCCGACCGGGTCAACGACCTGCTCAAGAGCCGTGGCCGGGCCATCGTGGTCATCAGCGAAGGCTTTGACGTGGGCGACATCGGGGCGCGCCAGGATTCATTTGGCCATACGATGTTTAGCGCCAGCGGGACGACCGTCGCGCAGATCGTGGTCAATTATCTTAACGAAGTCGGCTTAGCGGCGCGGGGTTCCGCGCGGGGCAACGTCTCTGGCACCGACCAGCGCCACAATATGATTTACGCCTCAACGGTAGATATTGAGGAAGCGTACAAGGTTGGCCAGAAGGCCGTGGAGATTGCGGCCTCGGCTGGTTCGGGCTATATGGCTACGATTCTGCGCCAGCCCGGCTCGATCTACAACGTTTACTACGACAAAGTACCGCTGGAATTGGTGGCTAACTCAGAACGATCCTTCCCCAAAGCCTGGCTCAGCCCGGACGGCGGCGATGTAACGGACGAATTTGTGGCCTATGCGCGCCCGCTGATCGGCGATAGCTGGCCGAGCATTCCCCTGATCGATGGACGGCAGCGCTTTGCGCAACTCAAACCGATTATGGCCGAGCAAAAACTACCACCATACGAACTGCAGGCGGTGCGAATGTCCAAAAAATAGAATCAGAAGGCAGCAGCTTGACAGCGGCCAAAGATTATGCTACTCTGTCTGCTTGTTGTTAGCAGTTGTTCTGGTCTAAAGTAAGAATCTGATCTGAAATTGATTTTGAACCTCTAGCATCACCCAAATATTGAGAAAGGAGGTTCAAAAATCATGTCAGATCGTGTCGTTGGCACTGTCAAGTGGTTCAATGCATCCAAAGGATTTGGTTTCATTGAGCGGGAAAATGGGAAAGACGTTTTTGTACACTACAGCGCCATCAACAGTAACGGTTTTCGTTCCCTGGAAGAAGGGCAACGAGTAGAGTTCACTGTTGTTGAAGGGCAAAAAGGTCCCCAGGCCCAAGATGTTGTTTTAGCTTAGTAGATCAATTGAATGGACCAGGTGCGTTGGAGCTTTCCAGCGCACTTTTTTTGTCTGCGGTGATAGCGGGGTAGTTCAATGGATGAACCACCCCGCTTTTTCATTGCAAATCATGCCCCACGCGTACTCTACGCTTAAGCAATATAGCTTACTTGCCTATTGACTTACTAAGCCAAATAGCGTATACTTTATATTGTATAGCGTGGAAAGGATGGTGGGTTATGCGCAAGCGACACCTGATCATATTTTTGTTAGCGCTGCTGTTGTTTGGTCTATTCAGCGTGTCTTACAGCGCCCAGGTTATTGCCGACTTAAGAACCTTTTACCAAGACCCCAGAAAAGCATTGGAGGTTGAGGTGGTTTTGCGCCCACAAACGGCGGTGGGGGCCAATCAGGTTGATCTGGCCGCGGCTCAACAAACCGTAGAACGGCGTCTAGATAACCTTTATCTGGCCGGAACTTATACTGTGGCGACTCGTGACAACCAGTTGGTTGTCAGACTACCCCACGGCCAGAATATCCCGTACATCGCCGTAGTTATTTCCAGCGTTGGCGAAATCAAATTCATTGATGGTGGCCAAAATAGTCCACCAGTTGGCCAGGCCGATGCTCCGTCTCAAATCTATCAGACCTTGTTCACTGGTCAGGAAATCGAATCTGCTGAACCGCCGGACTCCACGGCTGGCCAGATATTTTACCGTCTAACGCTCCAGCCGGCCGCCAGCGAGCGATTGGCAACTTTCATCCAAACTCAGCCGCAGCGTTACATCTGTATGGTGGTGGATGGGCAAGTGCTCAACTGTTCAGTGATGTACCACCAAGCCGGCAACACAATTGAAATTTTGCCTGGTCTGAGTAGCGGCACATTTCTAAGCCTGGCTGATCTGGCCATCTTTCTGGAAAGTGGTCCTTTGCCAGAACCACTGCAAGCAGAAATACGTTAAGCAGTTCACCACCCTTAACGCAGCTTATCGCAGTTAGCAATTCGTCCCAGCACTACCAGGATATCGTTGGCTTGAATAACTTCTTCAGCCTGGGGCGAGATGACCACGTCGTCGTTGCGACGGATGGCAATGACCGCCAGGCCATACTGCTGCCGGATTTCTGCTTCTCGCAGTGATTTCCCAACCAGATAATCGGGCGTGACAATTTCACCCACCCCTTTATCATCGCTCAATTCCAAGAAATCGACGAAATTGATGCCTGACAAACGCCGGCCCAGGCGAACGCCAGCTTCATGTTCCGGAAGAATCACCTCATCGGCGCCAACTCGTTGTAAAATGTCTTGTTGGGTTACGGTAACGGCTTTGGTAATCACTCGCCGGACTCCCAATTTACGCAAGCTGACCGTGGCCAGCAGATTGGCCTCAAAATAAGTACCGATACAGACAATCCCGGTATCAAACGACTCGGCTCCAACCTCGCGCAAGGCATCGATGTTGGTGGCGTCAAGCTGAAGCACATGCGGCAGAATTTGAGACACCTGCTGCACCCGTTTTATGTCTGAGTCGATGGCCAGGACATCGTGACCGTAAGCCGTTAGAGTCATCGCCAGACTGGTGCCAAAACGGCCCAAACCAATGATGATGAACTCATTATGGCGGTGAGCGCCGTTCAAACGCTGCACGATACTTTCGCCTGGCTGGGGTATCGTCACTCGTTTCAAGCCTTGCCAGATACGTTTGAGCCAGGAACCTTTTTGATTAGACATAAGCATCTACTCCTATCGATTGCCGGACCGGCGGTTAACCGATAATAATCTTTTCTTCCGGATAATTAATCCAGGTACGGCGCCGACGCTGCGCCAGAGCCACCACCAGGGTCAGCGGCCCCAAGCGTCCCCAAAACATCGTGAAAGCCAATAGCACTCGGCCCAGGTTGCCAAAGTCCCCGGTAATACCCAGGGAATAGCCGGTATTTGAAAAAGCGCTGATCACCTCAAAGGCTACGGGAAATAAATCACCCTGGTTGAGCAGCAGCAATACCAGGGTAACCCCAACAACCAGAACCGTTGATACGGTCAACACGGCTACCGCCTTAAAGATGGTTTCAATGGGCAGAGTCCGTTCAAATATGCGGCTATCGCTGTAGCCACGTACGGTGGAATAAAGCGTGACCAAAACCACGGCTACCGTGGTAATACCTACGCCACCGCCCATCGAGGCCGGCGCGCCGCCAATAAACATCCAGACCATAATAATTAACTGGCTGGCCTGCCCCAGATCAGCTAAAGAGATGAAGGTAAGCCCAGCAGTTCGGCTGGAAACAACGGTGAAAAAGGCCACCAGCCATTGCTCACCAACTGGCATTGGCGCCAGGGCTTGCCCGGCCACAAACGTCTCGTCGACCATCAGCAGAAGTGTCCCGGCCACCATCAATACTATAGTCAGGGGTAAGATCAGGCGGGTATGGAGCGACAAATGGCGGACTCGCGGCCAGGCGATCAAGTCATAAATTGCGCTGATGCCCAATGTTCCGATCGTAATTAACAGGCTCAGTGTAATAACAATCATCGGGTCGCGGCGACTGGCTAATAGAATTGGATCATCCAGGCCTTGAAATAGATCAAATCCGGCGTTGCAGAAGGCCGAGACGGCATGAAAGATCGAAAAATAGATCGCTTTGGGCCACGGCATTATATTAATCCATTGTAAGAACATAAACATGGCCCCTATGAACTCGATGGCTACCGTGGTCAGCAAGACCACCAGCGTCAGGTGGACCACACCTTGATCGGCCCGAACGCCCAACGCCTGGCTGAGCAAAGTACGCTCATAAAGCGTGACCCGCCGACCAATAAGTGTAAAAAGCAAAACGGACAGGGTGATAAAGCCAACCCCGCCCACCTGGATCAATAAC
>CAYZHI010000309.1:0-4575 GCA_964477335.1 uncultured Caldilineaceae bacterium
ATAACATAAAATTTGAGCTTTGACACTTTTCCAGATTATTTTTGATTATGTCTAAGTGTTAATATTATATTATGTCATGTTGTTAAGTCAACATTGATTCAATTGCGTAGATGTGGTACAATGGAGTTGTTAGATTTTATGGAAAGTTGTCAGGGGAGTAGAGGCTTATGAAACGCTTAATCCCTGTGGTGGGTGTTGCTCTCTGGCTGATACTGCTCAGCATTAGTTCAGTGCAGGCCGGCGAACCAACCGGCAAGGTTGGGCCGCGTAACCCAACTATGTACAAATGCGTCGACAAAGATGACTATCGCAAAATCATTATCGACCGGCTGGAACTAGAACCGATCAAAGAAATGTCCGAAAATGACCCTTCAACCCTGGACAGCAATTGTTTCGTGACCACCGTCAGCGATTTCGGCTTCGACACCCACGACGCAGTTCTATTTAGGGGACATCTGGAAGAATTGCAAGATATTTGTGAAGAGGAGGATGAAGACGGTGTTTTGGTCCCGATTGAAGAGACCCGGATCGAAGGTTATGTGTACGAATATCATCCCGATGTGCAAAATCCGGGCCAGTGGTTTCCGGTGCCTTCGCGCGATGTGCCCGTATTTGCCAAGGGGATTACCTTTGAAGTCTTTTGGGGCACGGAGGACAATGGTTACTACTATTATCCCAACGGTTTTGGGGCCGGGCCGATCATCCTCTCCTTGAAACTGCCCCGCGACGCCCACCCGATCAATCCCAATGTAGTCATCAACTCAACCGGCCTGGAGGAAACCTGGACCGTCTTTTTGGGCTTTTACCGGGGTGATGTTGCGCCCGCCGACGTGACTCAACTGCGCACTCCCAACGGCAATTATCTACCCTTTACCACCCTTGAGGATTTGGAAACGCTGAGTCGTTGCGGTTATATGGATTTACCCGCTGTTGCCCAAAGCGTCTTGCCCGACGTGGCTCCACCTGGTTCGGCCATTTCACCCACCATCCAGATTCCCAATGTGGGCGGGACTTTGCCGCAAGAGCAGTCGAGCACGGTGGTGGTTCTGGCCATCATCCTGGCGATTGCCCTCCCCATAGCCGGATTTTTGAAACTACGCCAAAAAAATTAGGCAGCTATAAATCGGTTAGATCAACCGGTTCCAGATCAGGATTATCCCCAACGCTTCGACCAACCTTAGCCATATCGACCCAATCACCGTTGATTTTCACCCGGACCACATCCGCAGTGAAATCGGTATTGGTGCCCAGGGCTTCGTCATTGCTCATCAGGCTTGAGCCAACCCCATAAATATCCACCGGCACGTCCAGCTCTTCAAACCACTTGATCTTTTGCGGGCTAAAACCCCCGCTGACTACAATTTTTACCTCCCGGCAATAGGTCGCCGCTCGCTCTCGCCACGCCGGAGTCAAATCCCAATCTTCCCAGGCGCGGTCAAGGGCCTGCCGCACCAACCAGCACAGCCGGGGATTGACGCCGTTATCCAGCTTTTTGTCGCCCAGGGGGGGAATGCTGACATCGCGCATATTGCTGGAGGTATCCAGCCGCACGCCAAACAGTTTGTATTGTCTGGCAACCTCCATTTGCCCGGCGTCGTAGGCGGCCCGGTAGCGTTCAAACATAGCTTGTAGCACCGCTAGGCTGGTACCGACAGAGTCGTTGGTGAAGTCAACCAGAGCAATCCGGGGGATGTCCGGCGGCCGAACCGCGGCAAAGGCCAGCATTGCTTCGACCGTATCGCCCAAAAAACAGGCAATAGCCGCGTGGGCCACCGTACCACCGCCCAACCCGCCCCACCAGTCGCCCTGGGCATCGGTGGAGACAAACGAGCGGACCTGCTGCTGGTAATCCTGGTTGAAGCGGCGCACGGCGATATCATAGGCATAGCCATCGGCGGCCTGCACCTCATGGGCGTCAAAACGGGCCGGAAAGAAGAGCACCGGCTTGCCTCGAGCCGCTTCCATCGTGTTGTAAACGTTGGTGGCAATGCGGCTGCCCCGGGTCAGTGCGCCCAACATGGGCGTTTCCAACAGGGCAAAATCTCGGTAGCGCCCCCGCACCCGAATGACCGGTCGCACCTGGCGCGGGTCGCCATTGTAGGTAACCATCACCCCATCCTGAACCGCCTCAACCCGCAGATGGGCCCAAGTTTCCACAAATTTCCCGTCGGGACCACTATAACCGGTACAGTGACGCAACATACTCAGGGCTTTGTCAACCCCGGCAATCAAGGCCCGCGGGTAGCGCCGGGTGAAAAACTGCATCTCAACTTCAATATTGCCCGTAGCCAGGCCGGCCGGGTCAATCCCCAACTCGGCCAAAATCGCCGACTGGCCGGCAAAGCGATAGTCGTTGCTGGTCAACACCAGCAAAGTTTGGGCAATGTTGACAAAATATTTATCGGAATACCAGCCCTGACGCATCCGTTCGATATCGAGCTTGAAGGTGCGATTGGTCAGGCGCGTCTGGTTGAATATAGACATGGCTCACCGGTTCAACTTATTCATCCCAGGCCAGCGGTCAATTGGCTCGGTCGACAGCACAATGTGCATCCCGGCCTCGGCAAATCGCTGAAAAGCGGCGTCAGCCGCATCGGTGTAATCGACTACGCCGGGAATTACCACCGGAGAGGAGCAATCCTCCAGCAGATAGACCTTCTCGGCCAACTTCTGATCGATCCGAACCAGCTCGTCCAGCAGGTCGCCAATAGTCCAGGCCACACAGTGACTCTTGGCCTGCCCGGCAATAATGACCGCATCAAAGTCCAGCAACTTTTGGATAAATTCGTTATTCTTTTTAGCCACTACCTGCCCGTCAAAATCCGCTAACACTTCGGGCCTGAGTACGGAATAGTTTTCAGTGAGGGGATTGTTGCCTTTGATCTGGAAATTTGGCTGGCTGTAACGGGCCACACTGTGAAAGAAAATAGCCTCCTCTACCGCCGCAACCAGGGCGTGGCCAATGCCGCCCAACATAGCGTGGTAGGGCCAGATGGTCAGATCATACTTACTGCCCGCCTTAAGTTGTTGGGCGTAGTGACGCAAATATCTCTGCCCATATTCGGCGCTAATGCCCAGGCTGCGGGCAATGGCCGGATTGAATTTCCAGACGCCCCGGTCGATGTCTTCCTGAGAAATCAGGGTATAAGGCTCGGGGTGATCGCCGGCGTCGTTGACCAGGAACAGGCTGTGAAAAATCTGGATGGGTTGGTGTGTGTCCAGCGTGGGGCTGATCTCGGTAAGCGCCGCCAGATTACGGTAGATGAACTGGCACAAGCGCCGGTTGTCATCCACCGCGCCCCGACCCGACCGTCCGCCGACAAATAGCTCAAAGTCGGGCAGGCAAAACGTATTTTGCACGTCAACCGGCAGCAGACAAATCCTGAATTGGTCCTGGGCTGCCGGCCCAATATTATGCTGTTTGGCCCACTGTTCAGCATCGCGCGCCCGCTCCTGGTAGGCCACTTTCCAGACTTTGCCAACCTTATCCGGAGCGAAGTGAGGCGGGATGGGCAATTGCTTAAAGGCCATCGTTACCTCTCTTTCCAGATCAATTAGTGTATGATTTACACTAATTATAGCTCAAAACAAAATTTTTGTCAAGAAAATTACAAGGGCAGGTCTTTGACCTGCCCTTACCTGGCGCTGCGGCGATTTTGAGTTCAAACCATCTCGCCGCTGGGCACAAAATCGGCCTGAAACCTGGATTCATCCACGCCGGGATTGATAATGACATTGTGCCCAATCTTAAGGCCGGCCGGCAGGCAGGCCCGCTTGCCAATGACCGTCAGGCCGGTATTCAACCGGTCGGGATGGTAACGGTTAGGGACATTATCAACCCCATAACAAACCTCTACTCCCTCACCAATATGAACTTCTTTGTCAATGATAGCTCGCTCGATCTTGGCATTGGGCATAATGACCGTATCGTTCATAATCACCGAGTCGCGCACCACCGCCCCGGCGGCCACCCGCACGCCCGGCGACAACACCGACCGCTCCACCACCCCTTCAATAATACAGCCGTTGGACAGCAAATTACCTCCCACCCAGGCGTTTGGGCCAATCTGGACTGGCGGCTGTTCCTCGCTGCGGGTATGAATGACCCACTCCGGATCATACAAATCCAGAGCGGGGGTTTCGGCTAACAGGGCCATATTAGACTCCCAGTAGGCTTGCAAGGTGCCCACATCCGCCCAGTAACCCTCAAAGGTATAAGCCGACACCTTGTGCGTGTTGATAATGGCCGGCAATACGTCTCGACCAAAATCATTCATGGCTGGATTGGCTAAAATATCCTTCAATACCGCGGCCTTGAACACGTATATCCCCATCGAGGCCAGGGTCTCTCTGGAACGACGGGGCTTTTCTTTGAAGCCGGTCACGCGCATATCACCTTCAACGCTGACAATGCCAAAGCGATGGGTTTCAAAGGGGCTGACCCGGCGAACCGCCACGGTCACATCGGCCTGCTTCTGCTGATGGAAGTCCAACATTGGCCGGTAATCCATCTTGTAAATATGATCCCCGGCCAAAATGAGGACTGTATCGACCCGTTGCTCGTCGACCATGTCC
>CAYZHI010000310.1:0-4547 GCA_964477335.1 uncultured Caldilineaceae bacterium
GGTATCATCCTGGCCAAGTCTGAGGAAACCATCCAGTCGGTGGCGGCCAGCAAGAAACAAGCCGAGTGGTTGCAGGTTGAGCCGGGCTTCCCCTTGTTACTCGTCGAAGGTGTTGTCTTTTCAATCAACGGCAGCCCCATCGAGTACCACCGCATCTTCAATCGCGGCGACCGCTACAAATATTCAATCCATGTCGTCGGCCAGCCAATTCAGGCCATTCCCCCGTAAATATTCAGAAAGGAGGTGACAGGAGGCAAATCAGGTTGATTACAATTGGGTAAATCAATAGTCAAACTGAAAAAAACAAAAGTAGCGCCATTTCAAAGGAGGAAATGGAACAATGTTTAACAAACGCTGTTATTTTGTGCTGTTGGCAATACTGGTCTTGATCCTCACGGCTGCCCAGTGCGCCCCCGTGCAACCGCCGGCTCCCGCCCAAGAGGAACCGGCCGCCGCCGAGCAACCGGCCGCTGAAGAACCGGCCGCTGAAGAACCGGCCGCTGAAGAACCGGCCGCTGAAGAACCCGCCGCCGAAGAACCGGCCGCCGCCGAGAAACCTTACGCCGGCACGGAGCTGGTTCTGGCTTCGATGACCGACCAGTATGTAGCCGCTTTTCGGGCCTTGATCCCCAAATTTGAGGAAGAGACCGGCATCAAAATCACCCTGGATGAGTTGGGTTATGTCGATCTCTACCAGAAACTCACCGCCGATTTCGTCGGGAATACGGCCAACTATGACCTGATGACCGTCGACATCGTCTGGAGCGGTGAATATGCCGCCAACGGTTACACCCTGCCCCTGGACGACTTCATAGAGCGGGACAAAGAGGAACTCCAGTTGGACGACATTATGCCTGTTTCATGGACCCTGGGTGAGTGGGAAGGCAAGCATTGGGCCTACCCGCTGGCCGGTTACGCCAACGTGCTCAACTACCGTAAGGACGTGCTGGCCGAAGCCGGAATTGAACCGCCTAAAACCCAGCAAGAACTGCTGGAGGCTGCCCAAAAATTGACCAAGCCCGACGAGGATTTCTACGGCATTGCTCTGCTCGGGGCTAAAGGTCCGGCCGTGGCCCAAGATTATATGGCCTGGGTCCAGCAGCACGGCGGCAGTATTCTGGATGAAAATGGCAAACCGGCCCTCAACACCCCTGAAAATGTCGAAATTCTGGAATTCTTCGGTTCGCTGTTTGAGTACGCTCCCCCGGGCGCCACCGATTACTGGTGGGACCAACGGGAAACCGCCTTCCGCAACGGCAATGTGGCCATGATGGAAGGCTGGAGCATCGCCCGGGCCGGGTATGAGAATCCCGAAATCTCGACGATTGTCGGCAAAGTGGATGTGGCCGTCGCCCCGGTGACCGAGGGCATGGAGCCGAAATACGGTTTTGGCGGCTGGGGCATCGGCATCAACGCCGACTCTACCTCTCAAGAACAGGAAGCCGCCTGGGAATTCATCAAGTGGTTGACCAGCCCGGAAATCCAAAAGGAGTGGATCCGCAACGACGGCGCGCCCATTCGCCGCAGCACCCTGACCGATCCCGAACTGGTCAAAGAATATCCCTGGTTCCCCATTATGTTGGAGTCATTTGAAAAGGGTGACGGCGACTATCGTCCCCGCATCCCTCAGTATAGTATTATTCAGGATGCGTTGGGTACGGCCGTCAACGGCTATTTGGTCGGTGAGCTGACCGCCCAGGAAGCGCTTGACCAGGCTCAGGCTCAGGTTGAAGCGGCGATGAAATAAGCTCAGCTTCAATTTAAGATATACAGTCAAATGCCAGGCGCTTTAACTGACCAGGCCAGCGATAGGCGCCTGGCGCTTCTTTCTCAAGGGTATCGAGCAAAGGACCATTTATGTCAGCCCTACGCCGCTTCAAATTTGGCGAACTGAATTATCTGCTAATGCTGGCGCCCCTGCTAGTATTTGTCTTTGTCATCGCCATCTATCCACTGTTCTTTTCGTTTTACATCAGCTTCTTCAAATACCGGCTAACCGATCCTAACCAGACCCGAACCTTTCTGGGCTTGGCCAACTACCTGGCCGGTCTTGAGGACCCTCAGGTCATCAAAGCCGTTACCAACACCTTAATTTTCGTGTTCGGTACGGTCACGACCGAGATGATCGTCGGGTTGGGGTTGGCCTTGCTCCTCTCTGCCGAAACCCACCTGATTCGTACCATTCGCTCCTTTATGTTGATTCCAATGGCCATTCCCCCCCTGGTAGTCGGGTTGGTCTGGAAGTCACTCTACAATGCCGATTTTGGGGTGATTCCATACTACCTCAAAGCGGTGGGCGTCGATGTAGGCCGCGGCCCCCTGGGCGAGTCGGGTACGGCGATGCTGGCCGTTATCCTGGTTGACTTGTGGCAGTGGAGTCCGCTGTTGATGATTATCTTCTTGGCCGGCCTCAAGAGCCTGCCCCACGAACCCTATGAAGCCGCCCTGGTCGACGGGGCCACGCGCTGGCAGCGGTTCTGGTACATCACCCTGCCCATGCTCAAGCCGACGATTCTCATCGGGCTGCTGCTGCGGACGATGCAATCATTCAAAGTTTTTGACATCATCTACGCCACCACCGCCGGGGGGCCGGGCACTGCCACCACGGTGCTGAATTACCACATCTACACGGTCGGCATGACCTTTTTTGATATGGGTTATGCCGCCGCCCTGGCCAATATCTTGCTGGTCATTATTGCCGTGCTATCGGTGTTGTACATTATGGCCCTGGAACGCCAACAGGTTTGAAAAGGACGTCAGCCGCATGAAACCCAGCAAGTTAGAAAAGATTCTGCTCAATATCGCCATCATCCTGGTCATTCTTTTTTTTATGATGCCCATATTCTGGCTGCTGACGACGGCTTTCAAATTTGGCCGCGAAGCCTTTGCCATTCCGCCCAAGTGGATTTTCTTTGACTTTACGCTCAAGAATTTTCAGGACGTTTGGAATAACAGTGATGTCCTCCGTTTTCTGAAGAACAGTATCATCATTACCACCGGCACAACGATTCTCTCGCTGGCGCTGGGCGTACCGGCCGGCTACGCCATTGCCCGCAGCAAATCGGCCTTGATCAACTCCTCCTCCTTTTTCTTCCTGATCCTGTTGATGGTGCCGCCCATTGCCATGCTCATCCCCTTTTATTTGATCATGCGCGACCTGCGCCTGTTGGGCACTTACGCCGCCCTCATCATCCTCGACACCGTCTTCGATGCCTCTTTTGTGGTCTGGATGATGCGCAGTTACTTTAAAGACGTGCCCCAGGAGATGGAGGAAGCCGCCCTGGTCGATGGCGCTTCTCACTTCCAGGCTTTTTATCGAATAGCCCTGCCGCTGTCGGTGCCGGGGATCGTGGCCTCGGCCCTCTACTGTATCATCTTTTCCTGGAACGACTTTCTGTTCGCCCTGATGCTGACCTCACCCCAAACCAAAACAATTCCGCTGGGCATTCTGGCCTCATTTAGCGCCGTGGAGATCAGTTGGGGCATTATGGCCACGATGTGTATCTTTGCCATCATTCCGGCCATTATTATTTCACTGTTCCTGAACCGTTACTTTGTGCAAGGGCTGACCATGGGCGCGGCCAAAGGTTAATCCGACCGCCGACCACCGACCGCTGTGAGCTTCAAAATGTTGATCGTAAAAGCAGTGCCCGGCGGTCAGCCGTCGGCGGTCGGCGGTCTCACCTTAATCCAGAATTCATTGTTAAAAAGAGGACAAACGATATGACCAACCAAACCATGCGCCAGATGTGGTGCGAAAAACCGGGTGATCTGGAACTGCGTCGCCGCCCCATCTTTGAAGTCGGCGATAACGATGTCCTGGTTGAGATTGCCTACACCGGCATCTGCCCCTGGGATGTGCGGGCCTTCTCCGGCCAATCGAAGGTGGCCTTCCCGCGCGTGTTGGGCCACGAAAGCTCCGGCTACGTGGCCGCCTGCGGTCAAAATGTCAAACATCTGGCTGGTGGCCAGCCCGTCGTCGCCGATTTTATTGTCAAGTGCGGTGTCTGTCCGGCCTGCCGTCGCGGCCTGTCCAACCGCTGCCGGCGGCCCACCTTTATGCAATTCGGCGGCGGCTACGCCGATTACGCCCTCATTCCTCAGCAAAATATTCACCCCCTTCGCGCTGGGACGAATATGCAGGCAGCCGCCTTTATGGAACCGCTGGCCTGCGTGCTGCGGGGCCAAGAGCTGCTGCGCCTCCGGCCGGGTGAGGTCGAGCTGGTGGTGGGTGTCGGGCCAATCGGGCTGATGCACATGCAGGTGGCCCGTACCTTTGGCGCCCGGGTCATTGCCGTCGATTTGATCGCCAGCCGCCTGCAAAAAGCCCAGGCCCTCGGCGCCGATTGGACCGCCAACCCGCAGGAGGTCGAATTAGGCGACTTGGTCAAAGATATCACCGCCGGCTGGGGCGTTGACGCTGCGGTCGTGACCGTCGGTTCGGCCCGGCTGGTCGAGCAGACCCTCCCCCTGCTGGCGCCAGGCGGCCGGCTCAACATTTTTGCCGGCATCTACCCCAAAGATGAGTTGCGGATAGACCCCAATCT
>CAYZHI010000311.1:0-4542 GCA_964477335.1 uncultured Caldilineaceae bacterium
GGCAGCAACATTCCCACCAAAATGACCACAATAATAACTGCCAGCAACAGGCCGGTCAATTTAGGACTACGCAGGATTACCCAGACCGAAGCAGTCCAACGTTGCCAACGGGTACTCCTTTGCGGGGATTCTTTAGTGGTAACGGCCAAAATGGGGTTGTCTCCAAAACCAAACTGGCTGATATTCTACTATACAACTCCCCCGCACCCAAATGTGAAGAGGTTTTGTCCAACGTGTCGGAATTGTTGCCACTTTTTCACAAGAATCAATTAAGCGGCCGCGAGGTTAACCGTTTCCTTCCAGATACAGAAACAGCTCAACGGTATGATGAGCCTCATCGGCGGTGATCTGCCAATCGTCCACCATCCGCTCGATGAGGAAGAGGCCCCAACCGCGCGTGGGTTTCTGCCCGGCCACTTTGCTGGCCACATCCGGCTCCGGGAGCGATGGGATTGGCTCATGGCCCTGGTCGGTGATTTGCACGGCCAGCGCCTTCCCCGAAACCAACACACGAATATTGACCGGCAGGTCGGGCCGGTTGCGGTTGCCATGCTCAATAGCGTTTAGGGTGGCCTCAGTGACCGCAGTTTTGAGTCGCTCCAGATAAGCCGGTGGTAATTTGAGGGACTCCACCGCTACAGCCACCTGCTCGCGGGCCTGGCGGTCGCTGCCGGGCTGGCTGGGTAGGGTAAAGTCAGCCAGCGTTTGCCAAGCAGGTGGTGTGGGTCTCGGCGACGCAGACGTTTTTGGCATAATTTATTTCGCTTGAGAATTATTTTTGGTGAAAACCACGGTTGGCCCCAATGTTCGTGAAAGATGATGCGTCAAACGTAAGTTTTTTTGGCGCAAAACCCTTACGCTTCACGATTTACGGATTGTCTGGTCTAAATGAAATTGAATATGCCCAAAGCCTTTATCCTAATTCTACGTAACTGCTCAGGGGTACACCCTAAACCGGTCATTTAGCCGGGATTTGGGGATTAGGAGAAGAAAAATTAGATTAAAAATCCCCAAATCTCCTAATCCCGGCCCAAAATCTACACTTTTAAATGGGTGGCTGAGTAGTTACAATTCTACCACCCTACCGTTCTGAAATCGTTACTCAAACGTTACGGACTACCGTTAAGCTGGGTAACTCGTATTGAATTTAGCGTCTTTTTGAAGTAAAATTATCCCCAACCTGGCTTGTGCTACTGTCAGGTTCAGCGTTGGCAGTTGCCGCCTTTTTTATTGGAATAATAGATGACCGACTTGCGTCTCTTCTTATTTGGCTCACCCCGCCTGGAGCGAGATGGCCTCGCACCGCCGATGGATACGCGCAAGGCTCTGGCATTGCTGGCTTATCTGGCTACCACTGGCCAGAGCCACAGTCGAGATACCCTGGCGGCCCTGTTCTGGCCGGATTACGAGCAAAGTCAGGCCAGGGCCAACCTGCGCCGGACCCTTTCCACCTTGAGTAAAGCCATCGGCAAAGAGACGTTGGAGATAGATCGGGAATCAATCGGTCTGGCGCCCCAGACCCAACTGTGGGTCGACGTCCGCCGCTTTGCGGAGTTGCTGCAAACAACCCGCAGCCACAACCATCCGGCAGATGAAGTTTGCCCAACCTGTCTGGAGCTGCTAACCCAGGCACAAATCCTCTACCAAGCCGATTTTCTGGCCGGTTTCAACCTGCCCGATAGCCCCACCTTTGAAGAGTGGCAATTCTTCCAGAGTGAGAGCCTGCGCCAGCAAATCACTGATGTGCTGGCCAAATTAGTCCGAGGCCACAGCCGTCGCAGCGACTTTGAAACTGCTATTGCCTGCGCCCGGCGCTGGGTGGCCCTTGATCCATTGGACGAAAAAGCTCATAGCTGCCTGATACAAGCTTATGCCTGGTCCGGCCAGCGCAGCGCCGCCCTACGCCAATACCATAGCCTGCGCCGGTTGCTGTCCGCCGAGCTGGGCGTGGCTCCAAGCGAAGAAATTGAGACGCTTCACCAGGCAATTGAAGAGAATCGTTTTGGCCCTCCTTCCGTTGAGCCGAAGAAGCAAGAACAAGATGAAATTCCGCCTCTCCTGCTCCCCGATCCTACTGCCCCCCTGCATAACCTACCCGCGCCCACCACTCCCTTCATCGGTCGGGAGTCGGAATTATCCGCTCTCACCACCCTGCTAACCAACCCAAACTGCCGCCTGCTGACCCTGGTGGGTCCCGGCGGCGTTGGCAAAACCCGGTTGGCTATTGAGCTGGCTACCGGCTTAAAAGAGACGCCGGCTGATGGAATTTGCTTTGTCTCATTAGCGCCGCTGAGTAACGCCGGTTTCATCCCGACGGCCATTGCCGACGCTCTGAATCTATCCCTGTACACCACCGGCGATCCCGGCGCCCAACTCCTTAACTATTTGCGCGAAAAAGAGTTACTGCTGGTGCTGGACAACCTGGAGCACCTGCTAGCCTCTACCGGGCAAGAGATAACCCTGCTGTCAGCCATTTTGCAACATGCTCCCCAGGTCAAATTACTGGTCACCTCACGCCAGCGGCTGCACTTGCAGGGTGAATGGGTCTTTGAAATTCACGGTTTGCCCTTACCACCGGCGCAAGAGACCAGCCAATTTGAACATTACAGCGCCGTCAATCTATTTGTTCAGAGCGCCCGGCGGGTTGACAGCAATTTCAAGCTAACCCTGGCCGACCAACCGGCCGTAGCCCGTATCTGCCAACTGGTCGATGGGTTGCCGTTGGGAATTGAATTGGCCGCAGCCTGGACGCACATACTCGCCTGTAACGAGATTGCTCAAGAGATCGAACGCAATCTCGACTTTTTGGCCGTAGCCGGACCGGACTTGCCCGAACGCCACCGCAGTCTGCGAGCCGCCTTTGATCATTCCTGGAAGTTGCTCTCGGCTGAAGAGCGCCGGGTGCTGGGCCGGCTGACGGTGTTTCGCGGCGGCTTTAGCCGTGACGCCGCCCAACAGGTCGCCGGGGCCAACCTGGCTACCCTGTCGGCGCTGGTCGACAAGTCGCTGTTACGGCGGACCGGCGAGAGTCGCTATGACCTGCACGAGCTGGTCTGGCAATATGCGTCGATCCACCTGCACACAGAAGCAGCGACGCAGGCCAGCACGCGCCAGCAGCACAGCCGCTACTATCTGGCGCTCCTGGCCCGGAGTGAAAGTTCGCTTAAAGGACCGGCTCAGCCAGCCGTGGTGACAGCCTTGAGTTTGGAGATCAGCAATCTACGGCTGGCCTGGCAGTGGGCTATCAACCACGCCCAGATAACCGACTTGCGGCGCTCTTTTCCCGCTCTGCTGGTCTTTTTTGAAGTGCGGAGCTGGTTTCAAGAGGGTGTGACCTTTTTTCAACAGGCGGTGGAAGGGTTGCGGGCTACGGCGGCCGATCTACCGGCTGAACTGGCCGCAGTCGATCCGCGGGAGTGGCGGCTCTGTTTGGGCGCAATGAAGATGGGGCAAGGTTTTTTCCTATTTCGACGCGGCCAAATCGATCCGCCAATAGAAGCTGGTCAGACCAGTTCAACGTCCACCCGGGCCGTCATCTTGCTCCGGGACAGCCTGGCGCTGCTAGAGTCGCTGGGCGACCAGCCAAGCCTGGCCTATGCTCACCTCTGTTTGGGGATTGCTTATTACACGATGGGCGATTTTGAGGCGGCCCGCCGGGTGCTACAAACAGGGCTGGAAACGAGCCGTGCGTTAGGGGATCGCTGGCTGACGGCAGTACACCTGGGTCATTTGGGCATGATTGCCTACACTCAAGGCGAGGGTGTGGAAGCCGAGCAGACTCTTCGTGAAAGCGTGGCCTTGTGGCGAGATGTCGGCGATATTCGCGGGCTGGTTTTCAATCTCAGTATTTACGGCATGGTAACAGCCAAAATGGGCGCCATCGACCAGGCCGAACAGTTGCTCAGGGAAAGTCTACTGATCAGCAGCCAGAACAACGACCGCTGGGGGATTGCCAATACCTTCAACTACCTGGCCCAGATCGCTCTGGCCCGCGAACCGGCTCACCTGGAAGAGGCCGATTATTTTTTGAGTGAAAGCGCGACAATTTTTAGAGAATTGGGCGCCCGCTGGCTCCTGGTAACTGTGCTCAACAATCGGGGGCAGGTGGCCTGCCGGCGGCAAGAGTGCGCCGCCGCCAAAAGGGCCTATCTGGGGGCGCTCAACATCGCCGCGACCGACGCCATCTGGCCGGCAGCTATGGAAGCCCTGGTGGGTCTGGCCGAGGTCCTGCTGAAAGAAGATGTTGCGCGCCGGGCTGCGGAACTCATCGCCCAGGTCATCAACCATCCGGCCAGCAGCCAGCCGGCCCGCGCCAAAGCCAGGCAACTGTGGGCCAGCCTGGCAACCACTCTCGGCCCGGATCAACTCACCGCAGCCGGAGCCAGACCGATTGAGGAAGTCATAGCCGACCTCCTGGCCACCGGCCGGGCGAGTGCGGCAATACCTTTCAAATAAGGACGCGGTTGAAACCGCACCTGAAGGGCTACGCCGTGATGTCCGCCTACGTCCCCTTCGGGCAAAAAGAAGCCGTCCACGCAGGTG
>CAYZHI010000312.1:0-4518 GCA_964477335.1 uncultured Caldilineaceae bacterium
CCCCTACCCCCCCCGCAAGCGGGGGGGGAGAAGGGGGGGGTAGCTCCGGCAGTCTCTACTACGCCGCCTATCTCAGCTATGCCCGGCCGGTCAACGAGGTCAAGGCGCTGGATCGGGGGATTATCGTTTCTCGTCAATATAGCCTGGCGACTCCTTCCCCCTCTGAGGGGGAGGGCCAGGGAGGGGGTCCCATCAACGAGGCCAACGTGGGCGACTTCGTTCAGGTCAAACTGACTCTGATCGCCCCGACCGATTTGAATTATGTGTTGGTGGAGGATTACCTGCCGGCCGGCGTCGAAGCGGTCGACAGTAGTTTGGCGACCACCAGTGTAGTTGGCCAGCCGCCCGAGTTTGGCCAGGCCGGTGAAGACGAGCCATGGGGCTGGTGGTACTTTACCCACACCGACCTGCGCGACGAGAAGGCGGTGCTGTTTGCCACCTACCTGCCCCAGGGTGTGTACGAATATACCTACACCGTCCGGGCGACCATTCCCGGCGAATACCGGGTCGTCCCCACCCACGCCGAGCAGATGTACTTCCCCGAAGTCTTTGGCCGCAGTGATGGAGGGGTGTTCAGGGTGCAGGAGTAAGCTTAAATCTCCACTCCTACCCCACGTTCAACCAACGTCCCGCCCGTCAGCCTGAAACCGGTTGGCGGTTTAGCAAAATCCCCGCGCCTGTGATAGCATGAGCCTTATATGAAGACCCTAAAGGTTTTATCCATCTCGTCGTTATCTCGTTCCCACGCTTGGCGTCACTGCGAAGTGTGGGAACGAGGTGGAGACTCTAAAGGGTTTCAAAATCTTTAGCGTTTGGATTAGTTCATTCGCGAGGTCAACGATGAAAAAATTAACTTTTTTCGCAATTTTTGTCCTCATTGGTTTAATGACGGCCTGTTCATCTCCCCCCCCGCCGCTAGGCCAGGCCCAGGCGGCGGAGAATGAGGCTGCCTCGCTGGTTGAGGCTCCGGCCGCCGCGCCCGCCGTCCAAGAAACCGAACCGCTGCCGCCGGTCGTCTTGCGGACCAGCCCGGAGCCAGGCGAGGAGCAGCCCATCGACGCGCCCATCGAGATCGTTTTTGACCAGCCGATGGATCGCAACAGCGTGGAAAAAGCCTTCGCCATCGAGCCGGGGGCCAGCGTGGACGGCGTTTTTGAATGGGTCGATGACCAGACGGTCCGTTTTACTTTCAACGATGGGTTCAAACGCGGCGAGCGGTACCGAGTCCGGGTGATCGAGTCGGCTCAGAGCCAGGCCGGGCTGGCCTTGCAACGTCCCTTTGAACTGCGTTTCAGCACGGCCGGCTTCCTGGAGGTGACCAACGTGCAGCCCGCCGACGGCGCAACCGAAATTTTGCCAGACTCGGTGGTGACGGTGGTCTTCAACCGGCCGGTTGTCCCCCTGGGCGCGATCGAGAATGCCGCCGGCCTGCCCGACCCGCTGACTTTTGTGCCGCCGGTGGCCGGTCAAGGCAAGTGGTTGAATACCTCGATTTACCAGTTCACCCCCGATGTGGGCTTTGAAGCCGCCACCGACTACCAGGCCCGGGTGGCTCAGGGTTTGGCCGACGCTGCCGGCAACGCCGTGCTGGCCGATGATTTTGAGTGGACTTTTACCACCGTTACGCCGCAGGCCATCGGCAGTATCCCGGCCAACGGCGATATTTACGTCAGTCCGACGCCGGTCATCAGCGTTACCTTCAACCAGCCGATGGACCGCCGGAGCGTGGAGCAGAACTTTATCCTGCGCAATGAGAACACCAACGAGGTCATCTCCGGTAAATTTGCCTGGGTAGAGCAGGGCATCAGCCAGCCCATCGGCGACGAGTTCGAGGGTTATTACGAGTACACCTATGACGAGGGCGAAGGCCCCACCGAAATCGGCGTCGAGACGGTGATGTTCACGCCGGACAAAACGCTTGATTTCAATGGAATTTATGCCATCGTGCTGCCTCAGGGCACGGCCGGCAAAATTGGTCAGGCCGAGACCCAGGCTGACTTCACGGCTACTTTTACCGTTATTCCTTACCCGGCCATCGCCAGCACTTATCCGGCCGATGGGGACGAGCAGATGGAACCGTGGCAGTCGCTGCAGGTTACTTTTAATGGGCCGATGAACCCCGACACGGTGGTCTTCGGCCAAAATCTGGTCATCGAGCCGAGGGTGGCGGTGACCCAGGTTTACACCTACTGGTGGAGCAGCAATACCAGCCTGGAACTCAGCTTCCCTACCGAGGCCAGCAGCCAATACACCGTCACGTTGGGGGCGGATATCGAGGGGCGTTACGGCCAGCAGCTCGGTAAATCGACCCGGGTGAGTTGGCAGACCCGGGCCGAGTCGCCGTTGGTTTACATGCACAGCGCCGGCCGGATTGCCACCTACAATGCCTACACCGACACGCTGGCCTTTATAACCGTGCGCAACGTCGGCCGGGTGCAGTTTAGCCTGTATCGCCTGCCCAAGGATGATTTCCTCAGCCTCAACGCCAGCGATTGGTGGGACGCCTGGGATCGCTACAACCCCGACGACGACAATCTGATCAGTGAGTGGGAATTGAAGACGACTCCCGAATTGGACGACAACGTCATCTACCGGATCGACCTGGGCCAGCGCAGCGGCCTGGGCGAGCGGTTACCGCCGGGTCTGTATTATTTGGAGGCTTCGGTTGACCCGGACGATATCTATCCGCAGGCCACCGGGCCGAATTCCTATCTACCTTCCCCGGAGCGCAAAATGTTGGTGGTTAGCAAGAATAATATCACCTTCAAGACTACCGGGAGCGAAGGGCTGGCCTGGCTGACCGACCTGCAGAGCGGCCTGCCGGTTGGAAATATGCCGATTGACTTTGTCACCACGCCTTACGGCAGCAGTCCCCTGGATTTGGGGCAGGCCACCACCGCCGCTGATGGCGTGGCCCAAACCGACTACAGTGAGTCTGGCGACCCCTTTGAGGCCAGGTTCGCTTTTGCCGGCGACCCCGACCAGGGCGATGACGACTTTGGGGTGACCGTGAGCAACTGGACCGACGGCATTGACCGCTGGCAATTCGATAATGTCAACGTGGAGGATTACCAGCAGCCCTACAACGCCCAGTTCTACACCGACCGCAAGATTTACCGGCCCGGCCAGACTGTCTATTATAAGGGAGTCATCCGCGCCGACGACGATGCCCGCTACAGCCTGCCCACCGCCTTCGACACGGTCAATGTGCTCATCACCGATAGTCAGGGCAAGGAAGTCTTCAGCGATGACCTGCCGGTGAGCGAATTCGGCACGGTCTTCGGCTCCTTTGACCTGGCCGAAAATGCCGGGCTGGGTTTCTACTCCATCCAAATCCTCTTTGAGGAAAATCAATATTTCTATACCGACTTCCAGGTGGCGGCCTATCGCAAGCCGGAATATCTGGTCGAAGTTACCACCGATAAGCCAGAATACACCCAGGGCGACAAAATCAAAGTGTCAGCCTCGGCCGAGTTCTTCTCCGGCGGGCCAGTCTCCAATGCCAAAGTCCGCTGGACACTCCTGTCTGATGACTACTTCTTCCAGTATCAAGGCGAGGGTTTTTACGACTTTACCGACTACGACTTTAGCCGCCAGAGTCAAGGCAATTACTTCCCCGGCTTTGGCGAAACGATAGCCGAAGGCGAGGGAGTGACCGACGCCAACGGCCGCTTCACCTTTGAAGTCGAGGCGGATATTGCCGCCAAGATTGCCAGCCAACGCTTCACCTTTGACGTGGTTATCACCGACATCAGCAATCAAGAGGTGGCCAGCCAGGCCCAGGCGGTGGTTCACAAGGGACTGGTTTACGTGGGGTTGCGTCCGGAGGAGTATGTGGGCCAGGTGGGCCGGTCCAGCCTGGTCAACGTGCTGGTGGTCGATTGGGATAGCCAGCCGGTGGCCCGGCAGGAAGTGCAACTGGTCTTTTCTGAACACAACTGGTACAGCGTGCAAAAGCAGTACGAGGATGGTTCGTTCTACTGGGATAGCGTGGTCGAAGATATCCCGGTCTTTACCACCACCGTTACCTCCGCTGCCGACGGCCAGGCCGTGGCCGACTTCACCCCGGAGCAGGGTGGCATCTATAAGGTTGCCGCTACGGCGACTGACCGCCAGGGTAACGAGGTCCGTTCCTCCACCTATATGTGGGTCAGCGGCAGCGAGTACGTCAATTGGCGCCAGGAAAACAACGACCGGATCGACCTGGTGGCCGACCAGCGGGAGTACCGGGTCGGCGACACCGCCACTATCCTGGTACCCCATCCCTACAGCGGCACGGTTCAGGCTTTGGTTACCCTGGAACGGGGCCACATCTACGACCATTATGTGACCGAATTGCCGACCAACAGCGAGCAGCTCCAAATCCCCATCGAGGAGTGGATGATCCCGAATATGTATGTCTCGGTAGTGGTGGTTCAAGGCAGCACCCCCGCCGTTAACGGGGGGGTCCTGCCCAGCTTCAAAGTAGGCTACGCCAGCCTGCCTATCAACACCGCTGAGAAACAGCTTACCATCACC
>CAYZHI010000313.1:0-4507 GCA_964477335.1 uncultured Caldilineaceae bacterium
AAGGTTTCCAAAAATTTTGGACGCACCCCAACCGGCAGTCAATTTGAAGTTTTGACAAAAGCTAACCCTTGCCATATTATTGTTCAAGCGGCTGGTTCGCCATTGTCAATCGCAACTATTCAGGCAAAGAGCCTGATTGGAATACTAACACAGCGAGGTGAAAGTTATGAAAAAACTAAATATTGGCCTTATCGGCTATGGGTTCATGGGGAAGGCGCATTCGAATGCTTACCGGCAAGCGAATCGCTTTTTTGAGCTGGAATATGAGCCTGTCTTGAAGGCTGCCTGCGCCCGCGACGAAGAGAAATTGCGGGCCTTCTGTAAGGCGGCGGGTTGGGAAAGCTACGAGACCGACTGGCGCAAGTTGGTGGAGCGCCCTGACATCGACTTGATCGACATCGCCGCCCCCAACGATTTGCATCGCGACATTGCCCTGGCCGCGGCCGCCGCCGGCAAAATGGTCTTAACCGAAAAGCCGCTGGCCAGGAACAGCCAGGAGGGCCAGGAGATGGTCGACGCGGTCAAGAAAGCCGGCGTCCGCAATATGGTCTGGTACAATTATCGCCGTGTGCCCGCCGTCACTCTGGCCAAGCAGCTTATCGATGAAGGCCGGTTAGGTAAAATTTTCCATTACCGGGCCAATTTCTTGCAGGACTGGACCATCTCAGCGGATCTACCGCAGGGCGGCCAGGCGTTATGGCGGCTCGACGTCAACGCGGCCGGTTCCGGGGTTACGGGTGATCTGCTGGCCCATTGTATTGATACGGCCATCTGGCTCAACGGCAGTATCAGTCGCGTCTCGGCCCGCACCGAGACATTTATCAAAGAGCGCTTCCATAATCTGACGGGCAAGGTCGAGCCGGTAGGCATCGACGATGCCAGCCTCTTCATGTGTGATTTTGCCAACGGTTCGCTGGGCCTGTTCGAAGCCACCCGCTATGCCCGCGGTCATAAGGCGCTCTATACCCTGGAGATCAATGGCGAGCACGCTTCCATCAAGTGGGATCTCCATGACTTGCACCGGTTGGAATATTTTGACCATCGTGACCAGGGTAAGGTGCGCGGCTGGCGGTCTATTCACGTAACCGACGCCGGCGGCGACCATCCCTATATGGACCACTGGTGGGTGCCCGGCCTGCAGGTCGGCTTTGGCGAATCGTTTATTCATCAGATGGCCGATTTCCTCAAGAGTCTGGAAACCGGTGAAGTGGCCCAACCAGACTTTGAGAATGCCCTGGAAACGCAGAAAGTGTGCGATGCGGTGTTGAGTTCGGGTAAGAGTGGCCAGTGGGTAGAAGTTTAACAGCTAATCAACCATAGGAGAAACTGAAAATGACAAACAATTATCCAAAACTACACAATGCGATGTGGCCCGGCCTGGTTGGTAAAGGCGGCGACGCCGAACCGCCGATTAGTCTCGATACGATGCTGGACCTGACCGCTAAAGCAGAGGTGAACGGCCAGAAGTTTGACGGCGTCGATCTGTTTCTGGCCGACCCGCATACCAGCATCGATGTTTCTGATGACGGCATCAAGGAGTTGGCCGACAAAATTGCCGCCAAAGGCTTTGTCGTCGGTTCTTGTGTGGCCCCGGTGTGGGGACCGACCGGCGGCGGCTCGGCCTTAGGCGGCCCGGAGGAAGAGAAAAAATTTCTAACCCAGGTGCAAAAAGCCTGCCGGATCGCCCAAAAGCTGCGCGATCTGGGCGTCCGGCCGTATGGCGTCATCCGCATCGACTCTTCGGCCAGTCCGGGCGACTGGGCCAAGGATCCGGCGGCTAGCCAGCAGAAAATAGCTGAGGTTTTCCGCCAGGCCTGTGACATCGCCGCGGACTACGGCGAGAAACTGGCGGCTGAAGGCGAAATCTGCTGGGGCGGGATGCACAACTGGAAAGATATGGTCGATCTGCTGGAAATGGTTGACCGGCCCAATATGGGTTTCCAGGCCGATATGGCCCATACGCTGCTCTACCTGCTGGGCTACAATGCGCCGGAACACCGTCTCTTGCCAGCGGATTTCGATTGGAAGGACAGCGCCGCCCTGGACGCAGCCTTCCGCAAGATGACCGCTGCGCTGCGCCCCTGGACCATCGACTTTCACGTGGCCCAGAATGACGCTACCGTCTTTGGCTCCGGCTCCCACGACAAGACCGGCCGCCATTGCCAGGTCACCGATCCAAACGGCAAGCTTGATATTCCCTACCATGCCGGTTTCTGGCTACGCGACGAGAACGGTAATCTGACCAAAGCTTTCAAGCACATTTGTTGGGACGGCTGCATGTTCCCCAACGAGGTCATGCTCAAGCAGCAAACCTGGAACGACATTCTGGCCGTTATGCTCAAGGTGCGCGACGCCCACGGCTGGAGTGAATGATCCTTTTGGTTAGAAAAGTTTGATTACAAGACATCCTCAGATGCCGGTGGGCGTCAGAGACGCCCTTGGGGTCTGGGGATGTCTTTTTTAAAGGTATAGCAGCACCATGATTAGAAACATCAAGATAGTTACCGCTTCAGCCTACATGTCGATGTTTTTTTTGGGTGTGTCGGCCTCGTTGATTGGGGCCGCGGCGCACAGCATCGGTTTGTCGCCGTTCCAGATTGGCCTGATGATTGCGGCTCAAAACGTGGGTTTCACCGTGTCGGTTTTGACTGCCGGCGCCCTGGCCGACCAGGTCCAAAAGCCGCGTATCTTATTGGGGGGCAGCCTGATTTTGGCTTTGGCCTTCTTTACTTTTTACCTCACCGGGTTATTCTGGCTAAATCTGGTCATTATGTTCTTCATCGGGGCCGGTATTGGCACCTACGAAGGCGTGACCGATGCCTTGCTGCTGGAAATCCATACCAGGCGGCAGAATCTCCATATCAATGTGAACCATTTTTTTGTCACCTTTGGCGGAATTACCATTGCCCTCTATCTTGCTTTTCTTCAGGTAAACTGGCGTAACGCCATCATCCAATCCGGCCTGGTGGTGCTGTTGCTGGCGGTGGTTTTTGGCTTAACCAAGTTGCCCCTGCCGCCGAGGCGAACTGGCGAACCATATTTGAGCCGGCTTAAAATTTTGACCCGCGAACGGACGGTTGTCTTGCTGTTTGTCGTCGTCATTCTGGCGGTGGGGATTGAGTCTGGCTCGATCGGTATTCTAACCACTTACCTGACCGACTTGCGCGGTTTTTCTGAATTTGCCGCCAAGCTGGGCCTGATTGTTTTTTTGGTCGGGATGGCCGCCGGCCGCTTATTAGTCGGCTTTTTCTCCAAAGATGACCAGGTGGCCCAATTTACCTTGGCTCTGTTCGGCTTAGCCTTTGTTGTTTTTGGGGCAATTTTTTGGTTTGACTTTGGCCAGCTAACCTATGGGGGTGTCTTTTTGACCGGGCTGGCGTTATCAGCGATTCTGCCGTTGATTATTAGCTGGGCCGGCCTGTTGTACCCGGAAATTGCCGGCACCGTGTTGGGCGTGATTAAAGTGGCCATTCCGGTTGGCGGGATCATCCTGCCATTTTTTATGTCAATCATTGCCAGGCAGTTATCATTGCAGGCGGCTCTGCTGCTCTTTCCGCTGGCTGCCCTGGCAGGGGGGGGACTGGTCTACCTGACCATTCGCTCCCCCAAAGGCAAGCCGGTAGTTGCTGCGCCGGCAATTGAAGGTGAGCTGTAACTATATGATCTTCCCGGAAGCGAACCGCCTTCCGGGAATGTTTTGTCAGAGGAAAATCAGGGTGTCTTATCTCCAAGAGTCTCTGGAAACGCTCCATACCCACGCCAATGATTTTCGACGCCGAGCCTTGCAACAGATTTTACCCCCCCTGATCCCCGGCCAGCAGATTCTGGACGTGGGCTGCGGCATGGGCTTTATGACCAATGTGCTGGCCGGCCAGGGCCGGGCGGTGGTGGCCGTTGACATCTTTCATGAGTACGTGGCCTTTACCGTCGAGCAGACCGGCGGCGCCCCCCAACCGGCCCGTGGTGTCACCTTTGGGGGCGATGTTTTGCCCTTTGCCGATCAAAGTTTTGAGACCATCATCTGCCTCGATGTGATCGAGCATGTTGAGGATGATCGCCGCCTGCTGGCCGAATTCGAGCGGTTGCTTCACCCCCACGGGACGCTGCTGGTCACTGTGCCGGCCTTGCCGTTGTTGTACGGTCAGCGAGATAAGGCCCTGGGCCACTATCGCCGCTACAACAAACCCCAGCTGCATCAACGCTTAAGCGAATACGGCTTTCAAATCGACAAGCTGGCCTACTGGAATATGCTGGGGGTTGGCCCCTATTTTGTTGCGGAGCGGCTTTTGAAACGCCAACTCCCCGACACCATCCGCCAGGGCCATCCCACCTCCTGGCGCAAATGGGTGGGCAATGGCCTCTACCGCTGGCTGCTGTTCGAGCAGCAGCTTCGCCTGCCGTTTGGGCTAACCCTGATCGCCCTGGCCCGCAAACCGGCTGGCGGCCTTTAACTGCTGAATATAACCCCCTCCCCAACCCTCCCCCGGTTAGGGGGAGGGAGTCGCCG
>CAYZHI010000314.1:0-4495 GCA_964477335.1 uncultured Caldilineaceae bacterium
CAATGGATCGCATCGCCGAGCAGCATCAACAACTGCTCGAAGAAGGTGGGTTTGTAACCGAAGGCGCGGCGATGGCAGAAGAAGCGGCGCCGATGGGTGAACTGCCCCCACCGCCTTCCGGGGTAACGGAGTTAAACATTTTGTGGGCGCAATGGGACCCGGCGGACTACCTGCAAGAGATCGGGAATATGTATGAAGAACAGACGGGGATCAAGGTGAATGTGATCCAGGAGCCGTGGGGGTCGTTTGGCGATCTGTTCTTCACGGAGATGTCGGCGCAAGGGACGTCGTACGATATGGTGGTCGGCGACAGCCAGTGGTTAGGTCAGGGGGCGACGCAGGGGCACTATCTTGATCTGACGGAGTTTCTGACCTCGACGGGGATCAAAGACACGGTGACCGAAGCGACGTTGACCTACTACGGGGAGTATCCGAGTGGCTCAGGGACGTATTGGGCTTATCCGACCGAAGGTGACGCCGATGGCTGGGCTTACCGGAAGGATTTGTTTGAGAACCCGGATGAAATGGCAGCCTTTGAGGCCGAATATGGTTATCCGCTGGCGCCGCCGGAGACGTATGACCAATTGATGGACATCGCCAAGTTCTTCACCCGGCCGGAAGAGAACCTGTACGGGGTAGCGATCTACACCCAGGCGGACTACGATGCGTTGACGATGGGGGTAGAGAATGCGATGTTCAGTTTTGGTGGGGATTGGAAGGATGCGAACAACAATGCGATGGGTGTGGTGAATTCGCCGGAGGCGGTGGCGGCGGTGGAGATGTACAAGGAGTTGTACGACTGCTGCCAGGCGCCTGGGTTGAGCAATGCGTTCTTTGTGGAGACGAACGATGCGTTCATCGGGGGGCAGGTAGCGATGGCGATGAACTACTTTGCCTTCTTCCCGGCGTTGGTGAACCCGGAAGTGAACCCGTATGCGGCCGACACAGGTTTCTTTGTGAACCCGGCTGGGCCTGGTGGGGAGCAGTATGCGGCCTTGGGTGGTCAGGGTATGAGCATCATCTCCTACATCAGCGACACCCAAAAAGAAGGGGCCAAGCACTTCATCCAATGGTTTGCGCAGCCTGACATTCAGGCGGAGTGGGCCCGGTTAGGCGGCTACACCTGCAACAAGGAAGTACTGGAGTCGCAAGAGTTTCTGGATGCGACGCCGTTCAACCCGGCCTTTGCCGAGACGATGACCTTTGTGAAAGATTTCTGGAACATTCCGATCTATGGTGAGTTGCTGCGGGTCAGCCAGACCGAGTTGGGCAACTACATTATCGGTGGTCAGGGTACGGCGCAGGAGGCAATGGATCGCATCGCCGAGCAGCATCAACAACTGCTCGAAGAAGGTGGGTTTGTTAAGTAAAGAATAGTCAGCTTTAGCTGGTAGAGGCAGGTTCACAACCTGCCTCTACCTTACAAACAGAACTGTTTTTTGGTAGTGGTAAGATTGTAAGTGATGAAGATTCGTAGCATGTCATTTCGAGCGACGATAGGAGCGAGAAATCCCTGAAAACTAGTCTTACACATGGCGGTTTTAGGGATTTCTCGTCGCTTCGCTCCTCGAAATGACATTGGCATCACTTACTTTTTAACCAGCACCTGTTTTTCTTATCTTCTCGTTCCCATACTACGCAGTCACGCCAAGCGTGGGAACGAGATATTCTCAAACTCAATTGGCGAACAAAAAAGCCATAGATTTTTGCAGCGCCTATACTGCTCAATCTATCTGAATAGAGCAGCGAGCAAGAAGAAACCTCCGCTCATGTTAAATACAAGTGCATGGTAGGGGCGCAAGGCCTTGCGCCCCTACATAATAAGCACTTGTTCTGAACATGAGCCGAAATCTCTACCTGTTGATATCAACCGTGTATCTTCGGGTAGATTGGAAAGGAAGCGTATGTCAACATCTGTGAAAGCACACCGCGAGGCCACGGTAGCAAAGCGTTCTACTCGCTCTGGGGCCAGCCGCGGCTTGAGTGATCGAGCCATTCGGAATCTGTTCATCTGGCCGACCCTGATCCTGCTCATTCTGATCAATGTATTTCCGCTGTTTTACAGTCTATTCCTCGCCTTTACCGACTATTCGGCTATCATCAAAGAACCACCAACCTGGATTGGCTTTGAAAATTTTGCGAAAATTCTCAGCAGTGAGACGATGTGGAAATATTTCACGATTACCGGCAAGTTTGTTTTCTTTTCGGTGGGGCTAGAGCTGATTCTGGGTTTCTTGCTGGCGTTGCTAGTGCGGGAGAAGTTCTGGGGCAGCGGGTTGGTTACTACCCTGATCCTGGTCCCCATGATGCTGTCGCCGGTTGTGGCGGGTCTTTTTTGGAAACTGCTGTATAATCCCACTTTTGGTTACCTCAACTATATGCTTGGCTTCGAAAACCCGAAAATGGCGCCGGATTGGCTGGCCAGTAGATATATGGGCCAATCCGTTCCCGGTCTGGCTCTATGGGCCATCATCATTGTTGATGTCTGGATGTGGACCCCCTTTGTGATGTTGTTGATTCTGTCTGGCTTGAAAGCGATACCCGAATATCTTTATGAGGCCGCAGCGATTGATCGAGCCGGCTCATGGTTCCAATTCCGCCGGATTACCCTGCCGCAGGTGGCCCCGCTGGTGCTCATTGCCCTCCTCTTCCGTACGATTGAAGCTTTTAGCAAATCTTTTGATCTGGTGATGGGATTAACCGGCGGCGGCCCCGGCGATCAGACTGAGGTCATTGCGGTCAATCTTTATCGGCAAGCATTCCAGGGACAGTGGCAAACAGGTCAAGCCAGCGCCCTGGCTTATATGGTGCTCATCATCATCATTGCGGTGAGTAACCTGTATATTAGAAATCTCAATAGAATGAAAGGGGCCTGACGAGTATGTCCTTTGCCGAAACAGGGCCGCAGACGCCGGTCACCGATAGTATTCGCGTGGACAAGGTTAGTCCAAGAGCCAAAACTTTTAAGGCTGCCCGGATCGTGATCATCGTGGCGCTGGCTATTGTCGGTCTGATCCCCATCTTCATTATGGGCATAACCACCTTAAAATCTCGGGCCGACATTGTGTCGGTGCCGCCGAAGCTTATGTTTACCCCAACTCTGGAAGGCTTTGTTTTTCTCCTGACCGAACGTTCCAATTTGTCGGGAAAACGGCTGGCAGAAGCCAAAGCCAATGCCGAGAATTTGGGTCTGTTTGACCAGATTGCTTTGAAGAACGGCCAGACGATTACCGGTCCCAGCGATTTTGTACGGCGTTTACGGAATTCCTTGATTATTGCAGTTGGTTCCACCTTTTTTTCGGTCACGTTGGGTTTGTTTGCTGCTTACGCCTTTAGTCGTTTTGAGATGCCGGGCAAGGACGACCTGCTCTTTTTTATCCTGAGCACGCGCATGTTACCGGCAGTGGTTGTAACCATTCCGTTGTTCCTGATGTACCGCCAGTTGGGATTGCACGATACACATGCTGGGATGATCCTGCTCTACACGGTCTTCAACCTGTCCCTGACGGTCTGGCTGCTCAAGGGTTTCATCGATGAGATTCCCCGCGAGTATGAGGAAGCTGCTCTGGTTGATGGGTATACCCGTTTTCAGGCGTTTTTCAAGATTGTGCTGCCCCAGGCGGCGACCGGGATTGCGGCGACGACCGTTTTTGCCTTCATCTTTGCCTGGAATGAATACGCCTTTGCCTTGATGCTCACCAGCGAAGTCGCCCGGACCGCGCCTCCGGCCATTGCCACCATGCAGGGTCGCGGCGGCATTGAGTGGTCGGCGATTGCCGCCGGTTCACTCGCCTTCTTGATCCCGGTGGTGATTATTACCTTTGCCTTGCGTAAACATTTGCTGCGGGGCGTCACCTTTGGCGCTATCCGTCAATAATTAACCTGGATGAAATAAATGGCTACAATCGACCTCCGACAAGTAGAAAAGAAATTCGGTGAAGTATACGCCGTTAAACCGATGGATCTGACCATTAACAATGGTGAGTTTGTGGTGTTGCTGGGGCCATCAGGCTGTGGCAAGACCACGACCCTGCGGATGATTTCTGGATTGGAAAGTGTGACCGGCGGCCAGATATATCTGGATGACCGGCACGTTACCTGGCTGGCGCCCAGCGAACGGGACATTGCCTTTGTGTTTCAATTCTTTGCGCTCTATTCTCACCTGAGCGCGTATGAGAACATTGCTTTCCCTCTGAAAGCTCAGGGCCAGTCAAAAGACGCCATCGACAAACGGGTCAAAGAAGTGGTCGACCTGCTGCAAATTCAACACCTGCTGGATATGCGTCCGGGCAAGTTGAGCGGGGGTGACCAGCAGCGGGTTGCCCTGGCCCGAGCCCTGGTGCGCCATCCGGCCGCCTTTCTGATGGATGAGCCGCTCGGCGCGCTCGATGCCGACTTTCGCGAGAGAATGCGGGCGGAAATCAAGCGGTTACATATCGATCAGAAAGCAACCACCGTGTACGTGACCCACGATCAAATCGAGGCAATGGCCATG
>CAYZHI010000315.1:0-4492 GCA_964477335.1 uncultured Caldilineaceae bacterium
CAACCGAGACCCCCACCCCGGTCTTCATCCTGTTGCAGGGTGAATTGCCGCCGCCGACGCCGGTGCTCACAGCCGTACCGCCGTTGGAACCCACGCCGCCCATTCCGGCCCAACTGATCGGCAAAATCGCCTTCAAATCGGACCGTACCGGCCAGGAAGAAATCTACGTTATCAACCCCGACGGCAGCGGCCTGGCTCTGCTGACCAGCCGCTGGCCGTATCACGTCGCCCGGCTGGCCGACGCCTTCTCGGCCGAGGGTCGTTTCCGCATCTTCACCAAGGATATGGTCCGCTACAAGAATATCTCCGATCCGGTGACCGACGAGATTGTCGGGGCCAAGCGGGCCGACGCGCCGGCCCTCTATTGGTACGACTCGCTCTACCAGGCCGAAGAGCTGCTGACCCACTTTGGGGCCGGCATCGCTTATGATGGGGTTTGGTCGCCCAGCCGCGAGCAGATTGCCTTTGTTTCTAATGACAGCGGCAACGACGAAATCTGGGTGATCAACCGGGACGGCTCTGAGTTGCGGCAGCTCACCCGCGATGACTTCAACTGGTGGGATAAGCATCCCTCCTGGTCGCCCGACGGCAATCAGATCGTCTTCTGGTCTAACCGGACTGGCCATGGTCAAATTTGGGTGATGGACGCCGACGGCAACAACCTGTATAGCCTCAGCCGGACCGGTTTCAACGACTGGGACCCGGTCTGGTTGAAATATCCCGGCATTCCGGGCAACGGCCACCAGATTCATCTGCCCTACACCGGTCCGTATGACCCGGCCGGGGCCGATCGCAGTTGCAGCGACTTTGTCACGCCAGCCGAGGCCCAGGCCTTCTATTTGGCCGCGGGTGGTCCCTACCTTGACTCTCACCGGCTGGATCGGGACAATGACGGGGTGGCCTGTAATTGACCGGCAGTTAGCTGTGTTGTTCGCCCAGGATGCCCAGGCCAATCCCGACCAGCAACAGCACAAAACCGCCGAGTTGGATCGGAGCGAAGGTTTCGTCAAAGAGGAAATAGGCAAAGATGGCCGAGCCAACCGGCTCGCCCAGAATGGAGAGGGAAACAAACGTAGTGGAGAGATGGGCCAAAGCCCAGTTGAACGAGGTATGGCCTAACAACTGCGGCCCCAGCGCCAGCAGCAGAATCCACAGGTAGGCCGACCAGGAGTAGCCGAAGAGCGGTATTCCCGCAGCCAGCGTGCCAAGCAACAAGGCGGCTGCGGCGGCAGTATAAGCCAGCCAGACATAAGCCGTCGTCGACAAGCGGGTACGCAGGCTGCGTCCCACCAAAAGATAACCGGTCACCATAATCGCCCCGAGCAAGGCCAGCAAATCGCCCCACAAGGCTGTATCGGCCTTATCCGCCGGGGCGATTAAATTTTGCCAGTTGAGTTGCCAGGCCGGACTGGCCGTTGGTTCATAAAGCAGCACTCCGCCGTCGCTAAAGGCAATTAACAGGCTGCCGGCCAGCGCCACGGCCAGACCAATCAGAGTGTAGCGCGACGGCCGCTCGCCAAAGAAGAGAAACACAGCCAGCGCCACCCAGAGGGGATTAGTGGTTACCAGCGCCGCCGCCGACGCCGCCGACGTATAGGCCAGCGAGGAAATCCAGGCAGCCATATGGGCCGCCAGAAAAAGGCCGGCCAGCACGCCCCAACCGATATCACGGCGGGCCAACTGCCGGATTTCCGGCCCGCGCCGCCGCCAAGCGATGGGCGTTAGAATCACCGTGGCCAGCATGAGCCGCCAACTGGCGATGCCCAGCGAGGGCGCGCCCTCAGTTTGAGCCAGCCGGATCAAAATAGACGAAGTGGCGGCGATCAGCACGCCGGCCAACAGCACCAGGTAGGGGAAATAAGTTCGTTGGCTCAAGCCGGTCGCTCAAAAGGATTCGTGTTCGGTGCGGGCGATGATCTCTTCCTGCAAGGCCTGGGTCAGGTCGCAGAAATAGTCGCTGTAGCCAGCCACCCGCACAATCAGGTCGCGATATTGCTCTGGCTGGCGTTGAGCGGCCCGCAGCGTTTCGGCATCGACGACGTTGAACTGGATGTGATGGCCGTCTAATTTGAAGTAGCTCCGCACCAGTTGGGCCAGCATGGTCAGCCCGTCGTCGCCTTGCAGCAGTTGCGGGGTGAATTTCTGGTTGAGCAAGGTGCCGCCGGTGCGGGCGTGGTCCATCTTGGCCGCCGATTTGATGACGGCCGTCGGCCCGTGGCGATCGGCCCCCTGCACCGGCGAGATGCCCTCCGAGAGCGGCTGCCGGGCCAGGCGGCCATCGGGAGTCGCCCCGATAACCGAGCCAAAGTAGACATGCACCGTCGTGGGCAGCAGATTGATGCGGTAGACGCCGCCGCGGGTGTTGGACCGGCCATCGACAGCCTTGAAATAGGCTTCAAACAAGCCAACCATTACCCGGTCGGCATAATCGTCGTCATTGCCGTAGCGGGGCGTTTTGTTCAGCAACATCTGCCGGGTTCGTTCGTGACCGTTGAAATTGTCGGCCAGAGCGGCCAGCAGGTCGCCCATCGAGAGAGTCTGCCGGTCAAAAACGTGGTACTTGAGGGCGGTCATAGCGTCAGTGATGGTGCCCAGACCAACCCCCTGAATATAGCTGGTATCGTAGCGAGCGCCGCCATCGTGGTAATCGCGGCCTTTGGCAATGCAGTCATCGATCAGCAGCGACAGGAAAGGGGCCGGCAGATAGTGGGCGTACAGCCGCTCGATAATATTGTTCCCCCGGATTTTGATATCGATAAAATGGCGCAACTGTTGTTCGTAGGCCGCAAATAGCTGCTCGAATGTCTCGAATTGGGTTGGATCGCCGCTGGCCAGGCCGATCTGGCGACCGCTCTGGGGATCGACGCCGTTGTTGAGGGTGATTTCCAACACCTTGGGCATATTGAAATAGCCGGTCAGGTTGTAATTCTCTTTGCCGAAGGCGCCCGTCTCCACGCAACCGCTGGTGCCGCCGTTGCGGGCATCCTCAATCGACTTGCCGTGGCGGATCATCTCCTGGACGACCACATCGGTGTTGAAGATGGAGGGCTGGCCAAAGCCGGTGCGAATGATTTTGGCCGCCCGTTTGATGAAGCGATCCGGGTTCTTTTTGCTCAACTGCACCGAGGCGCTGGGTTGCAACAACCGCATCTCTTCGACCACGTCGAGCAGCAGGTAGGTCACCTCGTTGACGGCGTCGGAACCGTCGCTTTTGACGCCGCCCAGATTGATTTGGGCAAAGTCGGTGTAGGTGCCGCTCTCCTGGGCGGTCACGCCGACTTTGGGGGGGGCCGGCTGGTTGTTGAATTTGATCCAGAGACATTGTAATAGCTCTTCGGCCTCGGCCCGGCTAAGTGTACCGGCGGCCAATTCTTTTTGGTAGAATGGCTCCAGGTGGTGGTCCAGATGGCCGGGGGTGAAGGCGTCCCAGGGGTTCAGCTCCGTGGTCACCCCCAGGTGGACAAACCAATAATATTGCAGCGCTTCCCAAAAGGTGCGGGGGGCGTGAGCCGGCACCCATGTGCAGATATCGGCGATACGCTCCAATTCCTCCTTGCGTCGCAGATCAGTTTCGACCTCAGCCAACTGGCGCGCTTTTTCGGCGTGTCGCTCGGCCAGGCGAATCAAGGCATCGGCTGTAATCAGCATCGCCTTGAGTTCTTCCTGCTTGTCGTAGGCGGCCGGGTCGTGGAGAAAATCAAGGCTGGCCAGGCTGCGCTCGATATCAGCCTTGAAATCGAGAAAACCTTTGTTATAAATCTTGTCGTCCAGAACGGTGTGGCCGGGCGAACGCTGTTCCATGAACTCGGTGAAGATGCCGGCCTCGTAGGCGGCCAGCCACTCGCCGGTCATCTGGGCAAAGATAAGCTCGCGCATTGACTTGCCTTGCCAAAAGGGGATGATCTTGTCCCGGTAAATCTGCCAGACTTCCGGGCTGACAGCAAAGGCAATTTTATCGCGGGAGTTAAGAATCTCCAGGTCAGCCAGGCTGTGGCAGCACAGTTCGGGGTAGGTGGGGGTGGCCTTGGGCGCCGGCCCCTTCTCGCCGACAATCAACTCACCGTCGCCGATGGTGATGGTTTTGTGTTCCATCAGATATTGAAAGGCGAGGGCGCGGCGAACCGGCGCCGACATCAAGCCTACATTTTGTTGGTAGAACTCGGTCATCAATTCGGCTCGCTCGGCGGAGATGCGTGGGATCGCCGCCAGGCTTTGTTGGCGCAGCCGGGCGACTCGTGCGGTCATGGTCATGAGATAATCCTCCCCAAAATGTTAGTTAATTTGTAACTACTTACACAGAGACTCACGGAGAATACACAGAGAACCACAGAGATTTTGACATAGCATCGAATTATGTGCTTAAGCAATTTCTACTCTGAAATAGGACACAGATAACACGGATTTCACAGATTATTCTGTAAGGGTCAATAACTTTTTGAACACCGGGGGAAAAATTTATGCCACTGGAGTCGAGGCTTCAGCCGGTTGCAGG
>CAYZHI010000316.1:0-4478 GCA_964477335.1 uncultured Caldilineaceae bacterium
AGGCATAGGGATGCCTCTGCTACCAGAAAATTGGATCTACTGAGTATAACAATCCGCTGGTTCAGGTTAGGAAAAATCAATATGATGAATTCTGTAACTCTTGACGGGCAGAGTTTAACCATTCAACAAGTCATCGCAGTGGCCTATGGCCAGCCCGGCCAACCCCAGGTGCTTCTAAGCGAGGCCGCCCGGGCCAAAGTTGAGCGGGCGGCCAATGCCGTGGCTGAATTGCTGGCCCGCGGCGAAGTTGCCTACGGTATCACTACCGGTTTTGGCGCCTTCAAAGATCGGCTGATTCCCCCCGATCAGGTTGAACTGCTCCAGCGCAACATTGTCTACAGCCACGCCGTCGGCATGGGTGAACCATTTGACCGGGCCACCACCCGGGCGATCATGCTGATTCGAGCCAATACCCTGGCCCGCGGTCACTCCGGCATCCGGCCAAGCACCTTGCAACTGCTGCTGGATATGTTGAATAGCGGGGTCCATCCCATTATTCCGCAAAAAGGCTCGCTGGGCGCCAGCGGCGATCTGGCCCCGCTGGCCCATATGAGCCTGGCGCTGCTGGGCGAAGGCGAAGCCGAATACCAGGGCCAGCGGCTGCCCGGCGCCGAAGCCCTGGCTCGGGCCGGTCTCAAACCGGCCAACCTGGCCGCCAAAGAGGGACTGGCTTTGACCAATGGCACCGCAGTGATGTGCGCTCTGGGCGCGCTGGAGTCGTACCGGGCCAGGCAGCTGAGTCGCGTGGCCGACGTGGCCGGCTGTCTCAGTCTGGAGGCCCTCCACGGGACCGCCATTGCCTTTGACGACCGTTTGCAGCAGTTGCGGCCCTATCCCCGCCAGTTGAACTGCGCCGCTTATCTGCGGGCCTTGCTGCAAGAAAGCGACTTCACCCGCCATTTTGATCCTACCAACGTCCAAGATGCTTACACTCTACGCTGCATGCCGCAAGTTCATGGCGCGGTGCGGGATGCCATTGCCTACGCCCGCTGGGTGATTGAGATCGAATTGAACTCGGTCACCGATAATCCGCTGCTCTTCATTGACGATACCACCGGCGATATCACCGTTCTCTCCGGCGGCAACTTTCACGGTGAAATTCTGGCCATTGCCATGGATTATTTGAGCATGGCTATGACCGAACTGGGCAACATCTCCGAACGGCGGACCATGCGTTTGACCGACGAGGCCAGCAACGCCCACGTACTGCCGGCCTTTCTCACCGAACATGGCGGCCTTAACTCCGGCTTTATGATCACCCAATACACCGCAGCCGCCCTGGCCACCGAGAACAAAGTCCTGGCCCATCCGGCCAGCGTCGACACCATTCCGACTTCGGCCAATGTGGAAGATCACGTCAGTATGGGTTGCACCGCGGCCCTGCAGAGTCGCCAGATCAATGATAATGTCGAACGCATCCTGGCCATCGAACTGATGGCCGCGGCGCAAGGCGTCGACTTCCGCAAAAAGCAGTTGGGCCAGCGGGCCAGCCTGGGCCAGGGCACCCAGCCAGCCTACGACCTGATTAGAGCGCATGTGCCATTTTTGGAAAAGGATGCTATCATGTATCCGTATCTGGAAGCCATTCGCCAACTGATCGCCAGCGGCCAAATTGTGCTGGCGGTCAACCAGCACGTTCAAGAGGAGTGGGAGATCGAGCTATGAACTTTGCCGGCCTTAATAATCTGGACTTTATCCTGATCATTCTCTTATTCGTTGGGGTGATGGTTGGTTTCACTCGCGGCGCAGTGTCGCAGCTTATTTCGCTCATTAGCATCTGGCTGGGCCTGGTGGCCACCCTCTGGTTATACAAACCCCTGAGTAACTACATCCTGCAGGACGTATTTGTTGACTTTGGCATCGGTGAAACCGGCAGCGACACGGCCGCTTTCCTGTTGTTTCTCTTTGTCTTTTTTGGCGCGTTCAGAATCTTGCTCAAATATCTGGCTGTGCCGCCGGAAGAGCGAACGAGGAAACGCCGCCGCAGAGATACCGAGGATCCCCTGGCGGAAGCGGCCAAAACCGGCTCCCAACGGGTCGCCGGTTGCTTCAATGCCATTGGCGGGATGGGGATGGGCTTTATCCTGACAACACTGTGGCTGGCTCTATTGTTGGGGGTGCTACAATTCATTTTCCAGCCAACTGCCACCGATGTCCCTTACAGCGGCTTCTTCAATGGCTTGGTAATAAACTTACGCAGCTCAGTATTGGTGCATTCTTTGTTCAATCCGGTGCTGTGGCTGCTGGCTCAATCACTCAGTCTATTCATCCCCAGAAATGCCGACATTTTTGAGAGCGTACTGAGCCGGCTGGTAGGCACCGCCGGGTAAAAGATTGTTCTGATCGTGATGAATAGACATCTCACCACCCTCGAATTCCCCAAAATTCTGGAACGACTGGCTCGCTACACGGCCTTTTCGGCCAGCCAGATGCTGGCGTTGGCCCTGCGGCCAAGCCCTTATCTGGCCGAACTCCACGGCTGGCAAACCGAAACCAGCGAGGCCAGCCGCTTGCTGGCAGTTAAGCCAAATCTGGGGATCGGCCAGGCCGACGACATCCGCCCGCTGGCCGGGCAGGCCCGCCGCGGCTTCATCCTGCTAGCCGCAGATTTACTAAAAATCCGGCAAACCCTCATCGCCGCCCGTGAGTTGCAACGGACCATCAGCCGTTTGGCCGAAGATTATCCGCGGCTGGCCGATATCGCCGGCCGGATCGAGCCATGCGCCGGCCTGGTCAACGAGATAGGCAACGCTATCGATGACCGCGGCGAGGTCAAAGACAGCGCCAGCCCGGAACTGGCCCGGATTCGCCGGGAGTTGGAGATTGCTCACAACCGCTTGATGGAGAAGCTGAACCGGATTATCAGTTCAACCCAGTTCAGCCAATTTTTGCAAGAGGCCTTGATCACCCAACGGGGCGGTCGCTACGTGGTGCCGCTCAAAGCCGACTTCAAGGGCCGGATTCAGGGGGTGGTGCACGACCAGAGCGCCAGCGGGGCGACCATTTTTGTAGAGCCGTTGACCACGGTAGAGCTGAATAATCGCTGGCGCAAATTGCAGTTGGATGAAGCCGACGAAATCCAGCGCATTTTGGCCGAACTCTCCGGGCTGGTGGGCCAGCATGAACGGTATCTCACGCACACCGTCGCTGCCCTGGCCGAAATCGACCTGGCCCTGGCTAAAGCCAGATTTGGCCAGGCGCTCGATGCGGTCGAACCGATTTTGTTCGAGTTGACCGCTCGACAACCGGACAGTCATGGGGGGCCACCCCAGCCGGCCGGCCCCACTCTACGCCTGCTGGCCGCCCGCCATCCCCTGCTCGACCCGGCTGCCGTCGTACCTATCGACGTCAGCCTGCCGGAAGGGACGCGCATGCTGGTGATCACCGGCCCCAATACCGGCGGCAAAACCGTCTCGCTCAAAACCGTGGGGCTGCTGGCGGCCATGGCCCAGTCCGGCTTGCGTATTCCGGCAGCAGAAGGTTCCAGCCTGCCGGTCTTCAACCATATCCTGGCCGATATCGGCGACGAGCAGTCGATTGAGCAGAGTTTGTCTACCTTCTCGGCCCACATGACCAATATCGTTCAGATTTTGGGCCAGTGCGACCATCGTTCTCTGGTGATTTTGGACGAGTTGGGAGCCGGCACCGATCCGGTCGAGGGTTCCGCTTTGGCCCGGGCCATTCTCACCGATTTGCTCCGGCGGCAGGTGACCACATTTGTGGCCACCCATTTTTCGGAGTTGAAGGCGTTTGCCCATGCCACGCCGGGGGTGGCCAATGCCAGCATGGAGTTCGATCTGGAGAGCCTGTCGCCCACCTTCCGGCTGCGCCTGGGCTTGCCGGGGGCGTCGAATGCCTTTGCCATTGCCCAACGGCTAGGGTTGGCCGGCGACCTGATCGAGGCGGCCCGCAGCATGGTGGGTGAGAACAGCCGGCAAGTTGAAGCGATGCTGGCCGAAATCAAGGCAGAGGTCGAGGCGGCCCGGAGCGTCCGGCGTCAGGCTGAGGCGGAGCTGGCCGAGGCCGAAGCAATACGCGGCGAACGGGAACGGCGGCTGGCCGAAGTCGATGCCGAACGGCGAGAGATTCTCAATTCGGCCCGGGCCGATGCACGCCGAGAAATCAAGGCGGCGCGGCAAGAAATCAGAGAACTCAAAGAGAAGGTCGAAGCCGAGTTGGCGGAATTGCGGGATAGCCGGGCCAGGCGAGTCAAACCTGCCGTTGGGCCGGTTAAGAGCGAGGTGATCGATCTGGCCGAGATTGAGTCCCAACTCGACACCCTGGTTGCCGGTTTGGCAGCCGAAACTGAACCGGCGGCGCCCGCGCCGGTCCCGCCAAAGGTTAAGGGTCCGGTCGAGCCGGGCGACAAGGTCCTGGTGCAGCAATTTGGCACGCTGGGCGAAGTGGTGGCCATTCAAAACAGGCAGGCCGAAGTCCAGTTGGGCCATTTTCGTACTATTGTACCACTGGCTGAAGTC
>CAYZHI010000317.1:0-4460 GCA_964477335.1 uncultured Caldilineaceae bacterium
GTATTGGCGTCCCCGGCCATTGGTTTTATGTGGCTGAAGTCGAGGACGAGGTGGTCGGTTTTGGTCATTTTTTGCGGCGTTACCACCCCACCCAGGCCCGGGCCGAGTTAGTGCGACTCTACGTCTTGCCCCCATTTCAAAGCATCGGTATCGGCGCCGACATTTTGAAGACCGGTTTTGCCGCATTGGCTGAGGCCGGGATTGAACAATGTTTTGTGTCGGTGCAGAGTTCCAATGTGGCCGCCAAAAAATTTTATGAACGGCACGGTTTTGCCTTTCACCGCAGTCACGGCCAATTCCTGGGAACCCAGATTATTATCTTGACAGAATATGTGCGAGCGATTGGTAGAGCAGATACAAGCCTATGAGTGAAATTCTGGCTTATCTTCAAAGCCAACAAGCGGCGATGATTGAAATCCTGGCCCAATGGGTCAATCACGACTCGCCCACGTTCAATAAAGCAGCCGTCGATGCCCTGGGGCAAAAGATTGTAGCTGCTTTTGTCGAGGCCGGGGCCACTTTAACGGCCACCCATCCGCAGGTTGAGTTTGGCGATCACTACACCCTCACCTATGGTCAGGGCGACCGGCAGATTTTGCTGTTGTGTCATTTTGATACCGTGTGGCCTATGGGCGAAACCCAAAAGCGTCCCTTTACGATTGCAAATGGCCGGGCTATGGGGCCGGGTGTGCATGATATGAAGGGTGGGATCGTCATTGGCCTGTTCGCCCTCAAGGCGCTTCGGTATCTGGGCTGGCCGCCTGGCCACAAATTGCTCTTTCTCTTGACCGGGGATGAAGAGATTGGCAGTCCAACGTCACGAGCGTTAATCGAAGCCGCAGGGGAAAAAAGCCAGATCTGCCTGGTTTTGGAAGGTTCCCGCGGCGGCCCGCTGACCACCTGGCGTAAGGGGGTGGGCCGATTTGACCTGACCATTACCGGCGTGCCGGCTCACGCCGGCATCGAGCCGGAAAAGGGGGTCAGCGCCATCGAGGAGTTGGCCCGCCAGGTTCAGGCTTTGCACGCTATGACCGATCTTGAGCGAGGGGTAACGGTGAATGTGGGCGTTATAGCCGGCGGCGAGCGGTCCAATATCGTCGCCCGCCAGGCCCGGGCCGAAATCGATTTGCGGGTGATGACCCGCGCCCAGGGCGAGGAGTTCAGCCAAAAAATCCTTAACTTGCAGCCGTGCCTCTCCGGTTGCCGGCTCGAAGTGACCGGCGGCCTCAATCGCTGGCCCTTTGAGGAGACGCCTGCTGGCTTGGCTCTGTTCGAACAGGCTCGGGCAATTGCCAACTGTCTGGGGTTTGACGTGGGTAAAATCGGCTCCGGCGGCGGTAGCGACGGCAATTTTGTAGCCGCCCTGGGCGTGCCTACCCTGGATGGACTTGGCTCCTTGGGCGGCGGCGCTCACGCCCTGACCGAGTACACCGAGTTGGAGGCTTTGCCTCTGCGGGCGGCGCTACTGGCGGAGTTGTTAAGGCAGTTATAAACCGGGGGAATCCGCATAATCATTTCAGTTCCAAAACCCGGAGTGGTTCGTAACTCAGCCGGTGGAGCGCACATGGGCCCAATTGGGCCAGCGCTGCCCGGTGGACTTTGGTGCCGTAGCCTTTGTGCCGCTCGAAGGCGTAGCCGGGATAGTTGGCGCTGTATCCTTGCATCAACCGGTCGCGCGTCACTTTGGCGATAATCGAGGCAGCGGCTACGGTCAGAGAGATACTGTCGGCTTTGGCAAAGGCCGCTTGCGGCAGATTTATCGAGGGCAGCTTGAGGTGATCGATCAGCAAGTAATCGGGGGCCGGATTTAGCTTGGCCAGGGCTTGCTCCATAGCGTAGCGGGTGGCCCCAACTACATTGCGCTCGTCGACCAGCTCCGCCGGCGCAATGCCAACAGCTATGGACACAGCGGTTTGTTGAATCAGGTCAAAGCATAGCTCGCGCTGATCGGGGGTTAGTTTTTTGGAGTCGTTTACGCCGTTCAGTAAGGTGGCCAAATCCAATTGGCCCAGCGGCAAAATAACCGCCGCGGCCACCACCGGACCGGCCCAGGCTCCTCGCCCTGCTTCATCCAGACCCGCGACAAAACGATAGCCCTGCGCCTGCAGGGCTATTTCGTTGTCTAACGTCGGCCAACTTGATTGGTTTAATGACATAAATTCAAGACAAACGCTTTTCCTTCAGCCGGGCCGACTTGCCGCTGCGGGAACGTAGGTAGTAGAGCTTGGCCCGGCGCACTCTGGCGTGGCGCAACACCTCGATTTTTTCGATCCGAGGTGAGTGGAAGAGGAATGTTCGTTCCACCCCAATACCGTGAGCGGCAATCCGGCGAACGGTGAACAATTTATTCATACCGCTGCCTTTAAGGCCGATGACTACACCCTGAAAAACCTGAATTCGCTCGCGGTTTCCTTCGACGATGCGCAGATGCACATTAACGGTGTCACCCGGTTGGATATCCGGTCGATCTTCGGTGAGTTGTTCAATCGATTGGATCAGATCAATGCCGTGAGCCATATTACCTACCTCGACTAAGTTGGGTTTAAAGTTGTCTACCAAAAAAAGAGCAGGCTTTTTTGCTGCCCGCCAGACACAAAAAAAAATTATACCACAATTGCCAAGATAAGGTCAAACAAGAGCAGTTTTTTCTACGGATTCTGATCATCCACTGGCTGCAACCCGGCCAAGAATTTCCGGTCAGCCTCGGATAGATTGGCCTCGGCCAGCAAATCCGGGCGGCGAGCCAGGGTACGGAGCAATGATTGCTGCCGCCGCCACGCTTCCAGCTTGGCGTGGTGGCCTGATAACAGAATCTCGGGTACCTGCCGGCCGCGATAGTTGGCCGGGCGGGTGTAGTGGGGGTACTCTAGCAACCCATCGGCGTGGGAATCTTTAGTGGTGGCTTCAGGATCGCCCAACACGCCGGGGATAAGCCTGGTTACCACGTCGACCAGCGCCATCGCCGCAATTTCACCCCCGGATAAAACGTAATCGCCAATCGAGATTTCGTCGGTAACCAGCAGTTCCCGCACCCGCTCATCGACCCCCTCATAACGACCGCAAATCAACACCAGCCGTTCCCGGAGTGCCAGCTCGCGGGCGACCCCTTGCTTGAGCAGCCGCCCTTGTGGGGTGAGCAAGATGATCGGTGGATAGCCCTGTTCCAGCAAAGGCTGATACCCGGCCGGGGGAATTTTAACCTCTAACACACCCTCCACAGCGTTGAAGATCGGTTCCGGTTTCATCACCATGCCGCCGCCGCCGCCATAGGGTGTATCATCGGTGACGCGGTGTTTACCGGGGGCGTAATCACGGATGTTGTGCAACTCGATCTGCACGCGCCCCATCGCCCGCGCCCGACCGATGATGGTGGCGTCGAACACCCCGGCAAACATTTCCGGGAAAAGGGTCAGAATATCAAAGCGCATAAGTTGATTATAGCACCGTCAAACTTTAACGAGCAATTGGAATCATTTCCAATGCTGTTGCAATCTAACATAACATATGCTAAACTATTGACACTTCTCTGAGGAGAGTTCTTAGAAAGTGGTCAAGTGACACCAGGTAAAATGGAACACACAATACCCCAGGTGATGCGTGTTCCGTTAATCGTTAGGTAACTGACGATTTCTTTTACCCAATCAGTATGGCTGAAAACAAATCGAGTCGTTTGGCAGAAGAATTACGTTTAGGTATTGAGGCCGCCCGGGCCGGCAATGAAAAGGCCGCCCGGCTTCATTTGATTGCTGTCCTGAAAGAAGATCCCAAGAATATACCGGCCATGCTCTGGCTGGCCTTTGTGCTGCCTTCCCCCGCCGATACCATCCGAGTCCTTCAACGAGTCCTGGCCCTGGAGCCAAACAATGAGCGAGCTAAAGCCGGGATTCGCTGGGCCAAAACCCGTCTGGGACAGGAGCCTGACGCCCCTGACGGCGAAAGGTCTGCCGAGGTGACGGGTCGAGCTGACCAGACCGATGACGCCTCCATCCGCCAACAGCTTTTGTCCGGCAAGGTTCAGAAGCAGGCCAAAAAAGGGGTGCTGGCTCATCGCGCCCGGCGTAATATCCGCCCATTACTGGTCATCATTCTGTTGACTGGCGTGCTGGGCTTTGCCGCTATTGGCCTGGCGGCCCTGGCGTTGGTTCCGCTCGAAACAGTGGCCGCTTGGTGGCCGGCCTTGACTCGCACTTCAGCCGGTGAGACCGTGGCGGCCAGCAACTTGGCCGCCGGTCTCTCAACCCCCACCACGATGAGTTACCCGTTGAGTTTGGCGGTTCAGTCTGATAGACTGTCGCTTGAACCGGTCCCTGCAGAGGGTTTGCAGACGGTTGTAACTGACTTGGAAACATTGGTTGGAAAAACCGACCATGTGGATGAACCTTTACTTCCCCGCCTATCCTCCGGTTTTGCTTCAATCGAACCGTCGGCGTTCCTTGGCCCGGCTTTGACGGGTAAGACGC
>CAYZHI010000318.1:0-4430 GCA_964477335.1 uncultured Caldilineaceae bacterium
GGCGGGTCGCCCCTACCTGCCCAAAATTTGGGACAGTCCCTTGTAGAGCAGCTTGTTTCGGTCTACTCAAGCTCGTGGTATAATGGCAACCGCGAGAGATAGCCTTGAAAAAATCATTCGACGTTTTGATCCTATTTCTACTGGTGATCGCCCGGGTGCGCATCGACACCCTGGCCGCCGGTTTGGTGCTGCCCCAACGCCACGAGGATGTGCGCCGGCTGGTGGGGAGTTGGTGGCCGGCTGCCAGCCTCGACTTGCTGGCCGATTGGTTGACCGACCCGGTCAGCCTGACGTTGATCAGCCTCGCTTTTGGGTTGACCGTGCTCTATTTTGTGAGCGATGCCGCGGCTGATCTGCTGGGCGAGATACCCTCGTATCGGCTCAAGCTCGGCTTGATTTATGCCATCATCGCCGTGCTGGTCTTGGGCCAGGCCGTTCTGCTAATCAGCCTGCGCCATATTACCGGGCCGGCCGCCTATACCCACGATGGCGGGGTTATCCAGACCGAGGCGACGATTGGCTATTTTTTGGCGGGCAAGAATCCTTATATCGAAGATTATCTGCATACGCCCATGGCCGAGTGGGGCATTGAATACCGTACCGCCCTCTATCACTACCCCTACCTGCCCTGGACCTTTATCTTTTCTGCGCCTTTTTACCTGTTAAGTCAGGCCGGCCTGGGCTGGTTCGACCAGCGCTTTGTCTACTTAATACTTTTTGCCCTGACATTGCTGCTGGCCCAGGCCCTGGCTCGTTCCCGGACAGAGAAGTTGCTGGCAGTGATGCTGGTCGGCCTGAATCCCATCCTGGCCAGCGACATTATCTTTGGTCAAAACGACTCCTTTGTGTTATTCTGGTTGGTGCTTGGCTTGTGGTGCTGGCATCACAGCGAGCGGTCCGCTCACAGCCAGCGCTGGCTATTAGCCGGGGCGGCGGCTTACGGCCTGGCCTGCGCCAGCAAACCGACCGCCTGGTTCCTGGCGCCCTTTTGGTTTTTATACCTGCTCCGTCACGACTGGGGCCGGCAATTTGCACCGCCGCCGGGACAATGGTTGCCGCTGGTCAAAAAGCTGTGGCGGCAAAGCTGGCCGTTAGTGGCGGTGATGGCGCTGGTGGTCGGTCCCTGGTTGGTCTGGAGTCCGGCAGCTATGTTTGACGATGTCTGGCGCTGGAGCGCCGGCACGGCTGAGCAGACTTATCAAATTCGCGGCTGGGGGTTGAGTAATTTTGTTTTGGCTTTCCAACTGGCGCCGGACCGGCTGGCCTACTGGCCGTTCTGGTTGCCGGAAATCATCATTGCCCTGCCGTTGCTGATCTTGCTGCTCTGGCGGCAGACTCGCCGCAACACGTTGGGGGTAATGCTCTATGGCTACGTGGCCCTCCTCTTGGCCTTCTTGTATGCCTCCCGTTTTTTGAACGAGAATTACCTGGGTTTCCTGGCCGCCTTGTTGGCTCTGGCTTTGTTGATCGATGAACCAATTGCTGGCTAAACCTGGCTTACCGAGAAAGGAAAGAACCGATGTTAAACGAAAATGATGTTGCCCCTGATTTTGAATTGCTGGATGACGAGGGTAAACCGACCAAATTGTCTGATTTAAGGGGCCAGCGGGTGCTGATATTTTTCTTCCCCAAAGCGATGACCAGCGGTTGAACGAATCAGGTCCGGGGAATCCGTGATGATTTCTCCAGATTTCAGGCCGCCGGGGTGGTCGTATTAGGCATCAGTCCCGATCCAGTGGCGACCCAGGCCGAATTCAGGCGAAAAGAGAAGCTACCGTTCCATCTGTTGGCCGATGTTGAGCACGCCGTAGCCGAAAAATATGGCGTCTGGGTCGAGAAGTCGATGTATGGCCGCAAATATTGGGGCAACGAGCGCACCTCGTTTCTGATCGACGCCGCCGGTAAAATCGAGAGAATTTTCCGCAAAGTTGATCCCAAAACCCACAGCGAGCAGGTTTTGGCCGCGATTTTGTAAGGGTCAATAACATTTTGAACACCGGGGAAAAAATTTATGCTACTGGAGTGGAGGCTTCAGCCGGTTCCAGGGCTGAATTACCGGCTAAAGCCTTGACTCCAACTGTTCAATATCATTCTGACCCCTACAGTTTTGGCCGTGATTTAGCGGCTTGCCCAACGATTAATGAGGTGGCCGGTATTTAGCCAGGCGCCGGTCACCTGGCTTGCCAACTTCTTAGCTGAGTTCAATACCAATGACAGATGCTGCAAAGACAACCCCTAACACCATAGACTGGCGTGACGCCGTCACCTGGTATACCCACCAAACCTGGTGGGCCCATGCCACCAAGTGGGTGGCTATTGTGGCGCTACACTTCCTGGCCCGCACCGATTGCCAGGGACGGGAGAACGTTCCGGCTGCTGGTCCTTGTATTATTACGGCCAATCATATTCACAATTTTGATATCATCTTCTTTGGCCGGTATACACGCCGCTATCCTCACTTTATGGCCAAGCAGGAGTTGTACCGCAATCCCATGTTTGGCTGGTACATTCGCCAGTTGGGCTCTTTTCCGGTCAACCGGGGCGAGAGCGACAAGTGGGCCTTACGCCAGGCCGGCCGGGTGCTGGCCGACGGCCAGATTCTGTTTATGTTTCCGGAGGGAACGCGCAGCGGCAGGCAGGCTCAATTGCGGCGCGGCAAAGTCGGCGCAGTCAAGCTGGCATTGCAGCACCAGGTCCCGCTGGTGCCGGCAGCCATCTGGGGCACCGAAAAGCTGCACTTCAGCCTCACCCGGACCAACCTTATTAATATCCGCTACGGCCCGCCGCTCGACCTGGCGGCTCTGGCCGGTCCGCCGCCCTACCACCACCAAACCCTGCGCGACTTAACCGACCAGGTGATGCAGCAGATCGCGGCCATGCTGCCGCCTGAGTATCGGGGGGTGTATGGGTAAGATTATGATAATCTCCGTCCTTCTTGAATGAACTCAACTATTTCGTTCGCCTTCAAGTTCGTGTCGATCCCTGGTACATCCAATGGCGACCCGGTCCGCTTCTCTGGCTTGATCACAAACACCTGTCCGTCTCGCCGCTTTATCCGTACTTCTCCCTGTTGAAGCACCTGGTCCAATACCTGAGCTAACTTTTGTCGCGCCTCTGAATAGGTGTACATGATCATTCCTTCACCTCGATTACTTTTACCCCAAGCCGTTCTGCTTGCTCCTTTAAGCCTTGATCTAAGGTCAGCAGGGGCAGATTGTACTTAATCGAACTCCTCAGCAAATATGCATCATAAGCATAGAATCTGCAACTGATCTATTCTTAACTAACCAGAAAACAACAAGGATCTGGTTTTACCATCCCCGGAACTATTACCACGCGGCTGACGTCTTATCTCCAGAACCACAAACCCAATTGAGTGTGAGTTATGGAGGTGTCCCTATGAAACGTTTGCTTGCCGCTCTGTTTGTTTTAGCTGTATTAGCCGGGCAGCTTGTCCTGCCCACCGCCGTCCTGGCCGATGGCATTATCATCCCCGAGCCGCCGATTTGCTTGCCGCCCTGCCCCATCCCGCCGCCGCCCCCGCACGAGACGCCCTACCTGACCGTGCAGACCCACCGGGTCAACGCGACCATCGATAACCAGGTGGCCACCACCCGGGTCGACCAGGTCTTTCGCAACGATAGCGACTGGTCGCTGGAAGGGACCTACATCTTCCCCCTGCCGGAAAATGCCGCCATCAGCGACTTTGCCATGTGGGTCAACGGCGAGCGGGTTGATGGCCAACTCTACACCAAAGAGGAGGCCCGCCGCATTTATGATGACATTGTCCGCCGCCGCCTCGATCCGGCCCTGCTGGAGTACATTGGCCGCGACCTGTTCCAGGCCAGCATCTTCCCCATCGACCCCGGCGACACCCGCCGCGTTGAGATTGAGTACAGTGAAATTCTGCCGGTTGATAACGGCCTGGTTCGCTACGTTTACCCGCTCAGTACCGAAAAATTCTCGGCCAAACCGCTGGAAAATGTCGCCGTCACCGTCGATATCAGCTCGGCCGATCCCATCAAAGCCATCTACTCCCCCAGCCACCCCGTCAGCGTCGACCGCGACGGCAGCTACCGCGCTCTGGTCGGTTGGGAAGATTTCGACGTGCTGCCCAACACCGACTTCACCCTCTACTACACCGTTTCGCCTGACGAGATTGGGGTCAACCTGCTCAGCTATAAAGCGCCCGGCGAAGACGGCTTTTTTGTGCTGCTGGCCGCGCCGAATGTGGAGACCGAAGAGGTGATCGATAAAGATGTGATCCTGGTGCTCGACGTGTCCGGCTCGATGGAAGGCGAAAAGATGGAGCAGGCTCGCGACGCCCTCCTGTACGTGCTCGACCATCTCAACCAGGGCGACCGTTTCAACATCATCACCTTCAGCACCGGCGTGCGGGCTTTTTCCGACCGGCCCGAACCGCTCTCGAC
>CAYZHI010000319.1:0-4389 GCA_964477335.1 uncultured Caldilineaceae bacterium
CGCCTAGCACCCACAAATCGCCCGGCTGCGTCGTCGCCTCGTCCGGCGGGGCCGGAACATCGTCGGGGTCGGTCAAGCCAGGCTTCACGCCGGCGGCCGCGTCGAACAGTTTCGAGAGTTCATCGGCGTCGAAGCCCAGCAGCGACCAGTCGATTCCAGCGTCGCGCCGCTCGGCGATCTCCAAGGGCAGCAGTTCCAGATTCCACGTCGCCAGTTCGTTCGTCTTGTTGTCGGCGATGCGGTAGGCGCGGATCTGCTCGGGCGTCAGGTCGCGTGCCACATGCACGGGCGCCTCGGCCAACCCGAGCTTCTGGGCCGCCTTCCACCGTGTATGCCCGCAGACGATCACGCCCGCCTCGTCGACCACGATCGGTTGGCGGAATCCGAACTGCCGGATGGACTGGGCGACCGCGTCGACCGCCGCATCGTTGTCACGCGGGTTCTTCTCGTACGGCTTGATGTCGGCCAGCGGCCGGGTCTCGATGTTCACTTTCTGCCTCCTTCCAGACGTTGCAGTTGCCACTCGATGGCCAGGACGACCAGGAACGGGTTGTCGCGCACCTTGGCGATCGTGCAGCCACGCAGCCCGATCCGCTCGCAAACCCGCACAACTTCGGCGGCGCGCAGACGCAGCGCGGTCCGGTTCGCGTGGCCGATGTCGTCCTCGTTTCGAAGGATCTGCTGCACCTCTGGCCGGGCGAGCCTTTCCGTGGGCAGCGAGAGCCATCCCACGCACCGGTTAACGTGCTCTTTCGCCAAGAACAGCAGATGCTCGATTGGAACCGTCATCCGGTCATCCGGCGTCACCATCGCATGTCTCCCGTCAAACCGTCTTGCGGCACCGCCGCCGCGTCGGCCACATGGCCGCCACGGGTACGCCACGTTGCGACGGACGCGACGGCGTGGTAGCGACGTACCACGCGCGCGCCCCGCGTCGCCCACGGCGGCCCCAAACGCGTCCTGTCGCGGTTCCAAACCGCCGCCCGGACGGGACAAACAAACTCTGTCGCCAACGGCGGGCGTTCCCGCGTCGCCTCCGGGCCCTTTTCCGCCAGGGAGGAACCGCTCGTCGCTCGTTCGCTTGAGCGCTTCGCCGAAGCGCGCGCGCACGAGCGAACCCCAGGGGGCGTCGCGGTAGCGCACGCCCCTGGGGGGTATGGGGGGTGTGCGCGCGCGCGACCGAAACCCGGTTTTCGCTCGAGCGCGCATCGCTTGAGCGCTTCGCCGAAGCGCTTCAGCGACGACGCGCTCCAGCGAAATGCCGTGATCCGAGTCATGATTCGTCCCCCTCAGCTGGCTGCGGAACGGTCGCGTACATGACTTTGTGGGCGCGCCCAACCCGCCAGCGATGCACGAGTCCGCGGGTCTCGGCGATCTCGAGGAAGTCCGCCACACGCCTCCAGGACAGGTGCGGTTCGTCCTTGGCGGCCTCTCGAATCTCCGGCTTGCCGACGGGCTCGTCCGTGATGAACTGCGCCACAAACCGCTCGACGGTCCAGCCGGGCGCTTCGGCCCTCGCGGGCGGCGCAACGGGGGGTTTGGATCGCTTCGGCTTCTCGACCCGCAGCCGGGTCGGATCAAGTTCGGCCGCCGGCGACCAGATCGGGAACGTCCATCGCAGCGGCAGCGGCTCGACCGGCGGCCACGATCGCACGGCAGCCTCGAGCACGACCGCGCCCGGCTCCTCGTGCGGCCGGAGGACAAGGTGTGTGTCTGTCGCCCGGCTCTGGCTGCCAGCGCCGGCCCCGACGTCGGTGACCGCCTTGGTCGATTGATTGCCCTTGGTCGCGTGGTGGATCAGCACGAAGGAGCAGGCCAGCCGATCCGCCAGGGCGTCGATGTGGTTGTAGATGCCGGCCATCGTGCCGTTGTCGTTCTCATCCATCTCGCGCGGCATGAAGCGGTACATCGCGTCGAGCACGATCAGGCCGAACCGGCCCGGCTCGATGCCGTCGAAGTACTCGCGCAGCGCGAAGATGTCGCGGAGCTGGCCGCGCAGGCTGTGCAGATGAATCGTCTCGGCGATCTCGTCCAGGCCGATGCACAGCGCTTCGGCGACCTGCGGAATGCGGTGCGCCAGCGTCTGCAGGTGCAGCTCGTTGTCGATGATCAGCACGTCGCTGGCGTTCGTCTCGAACGCACCGAGCCACTTTCGCCCGGTCGCGACCGCCATCGCCAGGCCGAGCACGAGCCAGCTCTTGCCCGTCTTCGGCGGCGCGATGATGTTCATCGTCTCGCCGCGGCGCAGCAGCCCCTGGATGATCGGCGCGCGGAGCTGGGTGTACGCCCGCAGCAGCGTTCGCACGCTCAGCGGCCCGGGCGGCGGCTTCGGCGCGAAGTCCTGCCGCCAGAGATCTTCAATGACGGCGACCGAAATCGAATCGGGTTCGTAGCGGGCCACGCTGGCCGCGATGCGCTAGACCTCGCGCAGCGGCAGCGGCGGCGAGCAGCGGTCCGCGTTGACCTGCTGGAGCGCGGCGAAGATCTCGGCCTGGGACATGCCGACCCGCCGCATGACGCCGGCCAGGCGTGCCAGCGTCGCGTTCCGCTGGCCCTCCGGGATCGGGTTGGCGCGCGTTGCGTCGCCTGCGGGGTCCATACCGTTGGTCGCCGCCAGCGCGTCGAGCAGCTCACATAGCCACACGGGCGGTTCTGGCAACCGCGACGGCGCTACTGCGAGTTCGCGCTCCTCGGCCCAGGCGTAGCCGCGTCCGTCGACCACCGACGGCGCGACCAGCACGTAGCCGCCGTTGCCGCGCGTATCCACGTGCTCGGCCAGGCGGCCGGCCGTGTTGCGCCACGCTCGCCCCCTCGGCTGGCGGAAGAAGTACTGTCGCCCGCCGCGTGGCGTCTGGGACGTCGGCGCGGACGCGATCTCACGGCGGCGCTCGTCGTCATCCGCCAGCCACGGGTTGTCGGTCCCGTCGACATCGACGACGAGCAGTCCGTCCGTGCGGATGGCGACGTTGGCCGATGGCTGCTCGCTCCACCAGCGTCCGATCTGTTCGACGTCGGTGGTCGCGTCCAGCAGGCCGTGTTCCGTCGCCGGCGTCTTGCGGCCGGGCGCGCAGGGGAACACCGGATAGCCGAGGTCGGCGTACCACAGCGCGGCCTGGAGCATGGTCGGTGCAGCCATCAGAACGGCACCTCGTCAGCGCTGATCGCCGCGGGTTCGGGCAGCGAGTCTTCCGAATCGAGTCGCGGAGGCTTCGGTCCCAGCCGGTGGGCCACGATCTGGTCGTACTCGCCCGACTTCCGCCGGACGGTGATTGCCAGCGGCTTGGCCAGCGCGCCCATCTCGGCCAGCTCGACCGCCTGCTCGGCGGTGTCCGGCACGGCCTCGTTTGAGCGGGCGCGCCACCAGGCGACCGCCTTCTCGCGGGCGTAGCCCTCGTGCTCGAAGCAGACCCATTCAGACACGTAGGCGTTGAACCCGACGCGGTACTCAACCCGCATCGTTCGCGGCGCTTCCGGCGGAGCATTGCGCTTGGTGTGGACGCAGTAGAAGACGTCGCTGACCTCATACTCGGTGCGCGTCACCTGATCGGACAGGATGCCTTCGTCGCTCGCGGCGGCGGCGTGCCGGCGTCGCTCGGGCGGCGGGAAGACGTGGCCGCACTGCGGGCACGTCCCGAAGCCGGCCGCGATGATCTCGTTGCACTCCGGGCACTGCTTGGCCGGCGCGGGCCCGTCGCCCTTCGATTCGGGGTCAACCAAGCGGATCGCATCGACCGGCCCATGCCGGAGCACGTTGCCGCCAAAGTCGAGCACCAGGCAGTCGCGCTTGCCCGGATGCAGCCGGAAGCCTCGTCCGACCATCTGGTAGTAGAGCCCCGGCGACATCGTCGGCCGCACCAGCGCGACGCAGTCGATGTGCGGCGCGTCGAATCCGGTGGTCAGGACGTTGACGTTGCAGAGGTACTTCAGTTCCCCGCTGCGGAACCGCCGCAGCGTCTCGTCACGCTCGAAAGGCAGTGTGTCGCCGCATACGAAGCCGCATTCGACTCCATGCCGCACCCGGAGCACCTCGGCGATGTGCTCCCCGTGCTTGATCCCCGACGCGAAGATCAGCACCGCGCGGCGGTCTTTCGTGTGCTCAACGATCTCGCGACAGGCGGCCAGCACAAGGTTCTCGGCATCCATCAGCTCCTCGACCTCGCTGGCAACGAACTCGCCGGCGCGGACGTGGAGCTGCTCATAGGCCGGGCGCTGGGAGCCGGCCTTGGTGCGGAGCTGCGACAGGTAGCCCTGCACGATCAGCTCGCGCACGCTGATCTCGTAGCAGACGTGGTTGAGGATGTTCTCCGGCGCGCAGATCGTGCCGGACTTCATGCGGAAGGGCGTCGCGGTCAGGCCGATGACGCGCATCAGCGGGTGCGTCTGCTTCAG
>CAYZHI010000320.1:0-4374 GCA_964477335.1 uncultured Caldilineaceae bacterium
AAGCAAACAAGCTTGGCCTCTGTTTTCTTGGCGGTTTGAGGCGAAGCTTCGCTAGGATATTAACTTATGGCAACTGACGGTTATTATCGCTATCCCACCATATACCGAAACAGGGTTGTTTTTGTGAGCGAAGATGACTTGTGGGAGGTATCGAGCCGCGGCGGTGTGGCCCGCCGGCTGACGGCCAATTTGGGGCCGGTCTCTCATCCCGCTTTTTCGCCCGATGGCCGCTGGCTGGCCTTTGTCGGCCGCGAGGAAGGTGAGTCCGAAGTCTACGTGATGCCGGCCGCGGGTGGACCGGCGACCCGGCTGACCTTTTTGGGCAGCGACACCACCGTACTCGGCTGGACGCCCGACAGCCAGCAGATCGTCTTTGCCAGCAATGCCGGCCAGCCGTTTCGACAGCTCACTCCTCTGTACACCATTCGTCCCACTGAAGCGGACCAGCAGCCGGCGCAACTACCCTGTGGCCCGGCCCGCTCGGTTTCATTCGGGCCGCAGGGGGGCATGGTCATCGGCCGGCGGGCCAACGACCTGGCCAACTGGAAGCGTTACCGGGGCGGCACCGCCGGGGATATCTGGATTGACCGGGAGGGCCGCGGTGAGTTTGAACCGTTGTTGAATCTCAGCAGCAACGTGGTCAACCCCCTCTGGCTGGGCGACCGGATTTACTTCCTGTCCGACCATGAAGGCATCGGTAATCTCTACTCCTGTAACCTGACCGGCGACGATATCCGGCGCCACACCCACCACGACGATTACTACGCCCGCAACCCGGCTACCGACGGCCAGCGCATCGTCTATCGCGCCGGGGCGGACCTTTATATTTTTGACCCGTCCAAACAAACTCGCTCCGGGGGCAAAACGTACCGAAAATTGAAAATCCAGTTGCACAGCCCGCGGGTGCAGCGAAATCGTCGCTTTATCAAGGTCGCCAACTATCTGGACCATTTCACCTTGCATCCCAAGGGCCATAGCGTCGCCTTCACCAGCCGGGGTAAAGCCATTGCCATGTCGAACTGGGAAGGCGCGGCGCTGCAATATGGCGAAGCGCAAGGCGTGCGTTACCGGCTGGTCGAATGGCTCAACGACGGCCAGCGTCTGGTGATGGTGAGCGACGCTACCGGCGAGGAAACCATCGAAATTCAACCTGATCTGGTCCAAAACTCGCCGGGACAGGGCGTGGAGCGGTTGGAGGGGCTGGATATCGGCCGGGCCGTTTTTCTTAAAGTCTCCCCCCGGCAGGATGCGCTGGTGCTGGCCAACCATCGTTATGAGCTGATTTATGTTGATTTGAAAGAAAAAACCAGTAAACTCCTGGACAAAAGCGACTATGGCCGCATTGCCGGCGCAGATTGGTCGCCTGATGGGCAGTGGGTGGCCTATAGCTTCAGGAGTTCACTGCACACCGCCGCGATCAAGCTGGTCAAACCCGATAGCGGCGAGGTCCATTTTGTAACGTCGCCCAACACTACCTATGATTTTGGCCCCAATTTTGACCCGACCGGGAAATATCTCTATTTTATCTCCTTTCGTGATTTTGATCCGGTCAGTGACAGCCATTACTTTGACCTGAATTTTCCCCTGGGCGGCCGGCCCTACCTGGTGACCTTGCAGCAAGAGTTGCCCGACCCCTTCATTCCGCTGCCCGGTGAACCGGCTCCGAAAGATAAGAATAACAACAACGAGAATAATCATGCTTCGGCCTCAACCGAGCAGGACGAGCCGGAGAAAAAAGAGGATAAAGCGGCCGAGGACAAAGCGCAGCCGCTCAAGATCGACCTGGCGAATATTCAGCGGCGGGTGGTTGCGTTTCCGGTGCCGGAAGGCCGTTACCAGCAGATTCGAGGCATTAACAAGAACAAGGTTCTCTTCACCTCTTTTCCTATCGAGGGTCGCCTGGACAGCAGTTGGCGCAAGGAGGATGATACCGGCAAAGGCACGCTGGAACAATATGATCTGGTGGAGCGCAAAAAGGAGGCGATTGTCGGCGGGATCACCAGCTTTGAGGTGTCGGCTGACCATAATTATCTGATCTACCGTTCCGGCAAAAACCTGCGTGTGCTCAAAGCCAGCGAAAAACCGGATAACACGGCCAAGGGGTTCAATAGAAAGAGCGGTTGGCTTGATTTGCGCCGGGCCAGGGTGGCAATCAATCCGCCCGACGAGTGGCGCCAGATGTTCCGGGAAGCCTGGCGCTTGCAGCGAGATCACTTTTGGACGGAGGATATGTCGCAGGTCGATTGGCGGCAGATTTACGAACGCTACTATCCGCTGATCGACCGTATCACCACCCGGGCCGAATTTTCTGATCTGATGTGGGAGATGCAAGGCGAGTTGGGCACCTCGCACGCCTACGAATTTGGCGGCGATTACCGGCCCTCACCGCAGTACCAGCAGGGCTTTTTGGGAGCTGATTTTGAATACGACGCCGCCAGCGGCGGGTATCGGCTGAGTCACATCATCCGGGGCGACTCCTGGTCAGAAAGGTTCGACTCCCCCCTGAACCGGGTGGGGGTAAACGCTGCGGTCGGCGATATTCTCCTGGCCATCGACGGGCAGCGGTTGAGCCAGGCCGTTTCACCCCGGCAATTGCTGGTCAATCGCGCCGACACCGAGGTCCAACTGACTCTCCGCCCCGCCGCCCCCAATCAAGCTGTTACGTCAGCCTCTAATCAGCCAGCCAGCCAGCCAGCTGCCGAACCAACCAACCATCTGCGCACCGTTCTGGTCAAGACGCTGCGTGACGAGCGTCTGGCTCGCTACCGGGAGTGGGTGGAGCACAACCGCAGCCGGGTGCACCAGGCCAGCGCCGGCCGGGTTGGCTATGTCCATATTCCCGATATGGGGCCGTTCGGTTATGCCGAATTTCACCGCTACTACCTGGCTGAGTCTGAGCGAGAAGGCCTGATTGTGGATGTTCGCTTTAATGGCGGCGGTAACGTATCGCAATTGGTGTTGGAAAAGTTGGCCCGTCGCCGGATTGGCTACGACCAACCCCGCTATGGCCAGGTGGTGCCTTACCCGATGCACTCGGTGCTGGGGCCGATGGTGGCGCTCACTAATGAGTTTGCCGGCTCGGACGGCGATATCTTCAGCCACGCCTTCAAGATTTTGGGATTGGGCCGGCTGATCGGCAAGCGCACCTGGGGCGGGGTAATCGGCATCTGGCCGCGGCACACCCTGGTGGACGGCACCTTTACCACGCAGCCGGAATTCTCCTACTGGTTTGAGGATGTGGGCTGGGCCGTGGAGAATTACGGCACCGATCCTGACATTGAGGTGGAGATTACCCCGCAGGCTTATGCCGCTGGCCAGGATACCCAGTTGGAGCGGGCTCTGGCCGAAATTTTGAAGCTGATGGAAGAGAACCCGCCCCGGCTGCCTGAATTCGGCCCCAAACCCAACCGGGCCTTGCCCCGGCTGCCCAAGTTGAGTGAGTAAGATCTACTGTCTAAGCCTGCTCAAAAAGCGCCTGCGGGTCTAGCCGCACAATTCCCTCAATCTGGTCAAAGTGCCGGTCGGTCGAGATGATGTGAGTTAAATTGTTGTTTTGCATCACGGCTGCGTGCAGCAAATCCCGCGCCGTAACACCGCCGGGCGCATAATGCTCAAAAAGTTCCACGGCCAGCCTGGCGTCGGCCGGTTGGATAGGGTAAACTAGGGGAACCAACTCTAGCAGATTGGTTGCCATTACCACCGCAATATCCCACCGCTTTAGAATCCCGTAACGATAGAGGATTTCCTGAATTATCTCGGTGTCTATAGCCGTGGTTAGTTGGCCCGTGGCAATCTGCGTCATTACCCAGGCGCACACTGACTTATAGGGATGTTCCTGACCGGCGGCGTATATGGGAATATTAACGTCGAGCAGCATTATGGTATCGATCATTGCACGGCCCCCCGGCTGATCTCTTCCTCCATTTGTTCCCACGAGGCGACAGGTGCGTTAAGGGCCAGTAGATTTGCCAGAGCCGCTTGCCGCTGCTCGAATTCAGCCGGGGTAAAATAAATCTGCTCAATCGCCTCGCGGACCAGAACGCTGACCGGTTTGCTTTGCTGACGGGCTAACTCTAACAACAACTCGTATTGCGCTTCGGTCAGCATCGTTTGAATTCGTTTGGAATAAATTGCCATCGCTAAATCCTTATTGATAATATCAAGCTAATACTATCTAGTAATTATATGATACTATCTATTTGCTGTTTTGACAAGAATATTTTTGTCAAATATTCTGGACCAATACTTTTTGGTTGTGTGAAATACAAGGTGTAGTAGTTCTAGTAGATAAACCATACTATATCTTGTAGTTCTTGTTCAGAGCAAATTGCTATCAATTTGGGAAATGGGCTGCTTTGTGGTAAAATATATCTG
>CAYZHI010000321.1:0-4316 GCA_964477335.1 uncultured Caldilineaceae bacterium
CGGTAACGCCCAGCCCAACGGCGACCTCGTCTCCAACCAGAACCTCCACCCCCTCCGCCACACCATCGCCGACGGCCACGCGCCCGCCTACTGCGACCCCTACCCTCACGCCAACCCGAACCCCCACCCCCGGACCTGATTCGCCTTACGGTGTGGCGCAGTCTGTGCCGTTGTGCGATAATACCAACGGAGGATTGCTGAGAATTTACGTTCGTGATAGACTTGGGGTAGGCGTCCCGGGGGTCGAGATAGCGATAACCTGGCCCGGCGGCAAGGATGAATTCTTTACCGGCTTCAAACCGGAAATCGATCCCGGTTATGCCGATTTTGAACTTGCACCGAATGAACTATATCGCATAGAACCGCTAACTCTGAATCTGGCCGGTCCGGTGCCCGAAGTCAACCTTGATCCCAAAACTTTGTGCCCTGATCTGCCTGTTGGCGTAAACCCATCCTGGCAACTGGTCTTTCAGCAAGGGGTCAGCCGTTGATAATTTATCCGTAAAAGCCAGCCGCTGGTAAGCGGGAACCGGCTAACTTGGAGCCAAAATCCGAATTGGCCGGCTTACCCGGTGTGGCCGTACAGAAGGAAGGATTGTTTTGAAAGAGGAGTTTCTAAAAAACTCACCGCTCTTTGCCGAGTTGAGCGACGACGAACAGCGAGCCATCGGTAAGCGGATGCGCCTTGAAACCTACAACCCGGGCGAGGCGCTTTTCATCAAAGATGGAGAAAGCGATACCCTTTATCTCATCAAAGAAGGGTGGGTTAAACTCTCGGCCGATGACCGGGCCGCCATCATCGCTAATCTAGGCCCCGGCAGTTTGTTGGGTGAGACTGACTTCTTTCTGGGACGCCCCCATGCGCTCACGGCTCAGGCCTCCGGCCAGGTCACGGTGTGGGCGCTCGATAACAACGCCCTAACCGAGATCATCGCCGAACGGCCTGACCTCGGGGTGAATTTGGGGCTGGCTTTTGGCAACGGCATTGTTCAGTTTCAGCCCTACCTGATCAGCCAGTTGGCCGATAATCCCCTGCTAAAAAATCTATCCGAACGCGAACGTAACCTGATCGGCCGCCACCTGTCACCGCATCGCTTTGGCCTCAACGACACCATCTACCGCAGCGGTGATCCCCCGACCGGGATATTTTTCATTGGCCGGGGTATTGTGCGGGTGCTGGGTGATAGCGAGGACGATTATTCCGAACTGGATGATGGTGAAGCCTTTGGCGAAATGGCCGTAATCTCCGGCAAAGCTCATTCCAATACAGCTCAGGCCGCCACCGAAGCGGTGCTGTGGCAGCTCAGCCCGGCCGACTTCAACAAACTGGCCGAATCCTATCCCTCGATCAAAACAACGCTCAGCCGCAATTTGCGGGCCAGCTTAAGCGAGGCCGACAAAAATCACGCCCTGTCTATTCTGAAGCGAATCCATCTATTTGCCGACCTGCCTCGGGAGGCCCTGGAGAATGTGGCTCGCCTGCTGCTGCTGCGCCACGTTCCGGCCGGCGAGATCGTTTTTAGCCAGGGTGATCCGGGCGATGCGATGTACATTGTCGATACCGGCGCGGTGGAGGCTATTTCCGAGGCGCCCGACAGGCCCCGCGAACTGGTTGGCCGCTTTGTCGAGGGTGATTTTTTTGGCGAAACTGCCCTGCTGATCGGCAAAACCCGTTCTTTTACCACATATGCCAAAACGGAAACCAATTTGTGGTGTCTCTACCGCACCGATTTTGACCACCTGCTGGTCAAATATCCGCAACTCAGTGTGGCCCTCAGCCGGGCCCTGCGGGATCGTCTGGGCTCATTGGGGGATTACGCCATCGAACCTCACCTCAAGAAGATTGCCCGTTTGGGCGGTCTCTCCCGCATGCAGCTCGATGAACTGTCGGCCCGTTTGCAGCCGCGGCGATATCAGGGCGGCAGCACTATTTATTACGAAGGCCGGGCCAGCGATGAAATGTACTTTATCGAAAGCGGCCAGGTAGAGCATTGGGCTACTTCGATGCGCGGGCCGGTGCTGCTGGAAACCCTGGAACAGGGCGACTTTTTTGGCGAGATTGCCCTCCTCTCCGGCAAAGGCCATCCGACAACCGCCTATGCCGTGGTTGATGCGAATATCTGGGCATTGACCAAAGCCGACTTTGATGATTTCTTGAGCCGTTATCCTAATCTGGGCGTTACCTTGAGCCGGGTTTTGAGCCAGCGGTTAGAAGAAACGATGAGCCGTTTGCGCGGTGGGGGGCTACCGCCCGGTCTGCCGGCGACTACCGGCCCGACCCCGGCGCCGGGCTATGGCGCGCCGTCGTCACTCTATCCTGTTACGCCCGTCGGTCCAGTTCGGCCGGCGGCGGCCAGTATGCCGCCTGTCCCGGTCAGGCCGGTGGTACCGCCCGGTTCGCGACCCATCCGGCCGGTTCAAGCGCTACCGCCAACTGTGCCGCCGCTGTCTCGGGCAACGTCAGTCCATTCTCAATTTACCCAACCGGTAGCGCCGGTGCCGCGCCCGCCCCAAGTTCCTCCTATTCATTCCCAGCATACTCAGGCGATTCCGCCGGTGTCGCGGCCGCCCGGTCTTCATTCTCAGCACACCCAGGCGGGGCCGGTCCAACCTCGACCGGCCTTTGGGGCGGTGGCCCCACCCCGGCCTGGTCCGGTTGAAGCCAAACCGAAGAAGCGCAAACGGTCAAAATCAAAGCGGGCCAAAACGCAGGTGCAGCGACCGCCGGTGGCCCCACCAACCAAACCACCTGTCCCGCCAATGTTGCCGGCCTCGGTTAGTGAGCCAGTTTCACCCCAGAGCCAGTCTGGCCAAAAATCTTCACGAGTCCAGCCACGGGTGGTATCTAACCGGAAACTCGTTCGCCAGGGCCAAAGTCTGTCGATCTGGTTTGCCAAACGCAGCCTGGGGGCCAAACTGCGGATTTTGGCTTTTTTGCTCATCATCATCTGGCTATGCGGTATTATGGTGCCGTCATGGTTGATTCAGGCTCTGGCGGCTACATTTGAAGACAACGGCGCCTTGCCCGGCGACCAGCGTAGTGTGGTGATGCAGGTGCGTGAAGAAGGGGCCGTGGGGGCCATAGCTGCTTTGCCCTTTGTAGAAACGGCTACACCTACGCCAACCGAAACGCCGACGCCAACCATTACCCCAACTCAAACTCCCACCCCAACCGAAACACCCATCCCAACCTCAACCCCTACCCCAACCAATACGCCGACTCCGACGGAAACGCCGACCCCGGTCTTTACGCCAACCCCCACCGACACGCCAACCCCCTCCTTTACCAGTACGCCGCAGCCACCGACGGATACGCCCACGCCGGAGGCAACGCCAACTCCCAATGTCGACTTTAGGCTGGTTAGCGTGCGCCAGTTAACGCCGTGTGAAAACCAGAGCAAACACCATATCTTTATAAAGGTGCAGGATCCGTCGGGCCAGGGTATTAATGGCGTTCCGGTCAAAATTCAGTGGGCGCCTGTGGCCGATGGCTTTGTGACCCCTAAGACTGAGACCAAAACCAATTTGCTGGGCCAGCTTGAGCCGGGCCGGCTCGACTTTGCTATGTTCAAAGGGACTTATTCGGTTGAGGTTCAGGGCGGCACCAGTGAGGTTGCGACCGGCATCACCCCCGATTATGGGGTCAACGAAGCCTGCGGTGAAAACGCGGTGGCTAATTCCCTGTTCCACATCTCTTATGAGGTTATTTTTGAACGGACGTACTAGGGTGAGTTAGCTCAATATACTAAGCGCACGCTAAAATTTCTGTAGCTGACGCATCCCTATGCGTCAGCGGACGGCATAGGGATGCCGTCCTACGGAAATTTTAAAATACGTCTGGTATAGTTTGGTGTGTTTGACTACACAAAAAAGTCTCTTCGCCTTTGAGATTGCAAAAAGGCGAGGAGACTTTTTGTTTTTGACCGGCCCTACCAATTCTTGCGCCAGTTGGCTACAATAATAGATTGCTCGGTTGTGGTTTCTACCGGCACTTTCTCCGACAAGTAGGCCGAAACGTTTTCTTTATCAGTCGTTTCAACTACGGCCAGAGTCCAGTTGCAGACGATCGGTTTGGTGTCGAGGGTGATATCGTAGAAGCCCGGCGGCCAGGTATGGCTTTCATTAAAGGGGCCCCAGCCAACCGGACCAGACGGGTTAGAAATTACCCGGAAGCTGCCACATTGCGCTTCGACAAAGACGCCGTCCACCGGATTGCCGTTGGCGTCGCTGATGGTGCCCAAAAAGCGGGTCAGGCCATAATTCCGGTCGCCGTACCAGCCGGTTGGTTCATACTGGTATTGTGGTTGGGGCGGCGG
>CAYZHI010000322.1:0-4309 GCA_964477335.1 uncultured Caldilineaceae bacterium
GGTTTTGCAAACGCCCGGCTCGTCGCCCATCGCCGCGGTGTAGACGCAGCCCATCTTTTCGGCCATCTGGTGCAGGTAAACGCCTACCGTCACATCGGTCTCGACGTTGAGCATGACGATATGCTTTTTGTGCAAAATACTGTTCCAGGCGACCTGCGCCCCCACTTCGGTGATGCCGGTGGCCTCGACCAGGACTTCCAGGCTGTCGAGTTGGGGCAACAACAGGGCGTCTTCGGTGACCAGGTACATCCCCCGGCGGAGAGCGTCTTCGGCTTCACCTGGCTTGTTCGTGACGCAAATCTGGGCCTCCGGCACGCCGGTTTCCTTCAGGGTAACCAGGGGACGTTCCGGGATGATATCGGCGATGGCGCGGGTATCCAGGCCGACCATCTGGTGGGTGATGTGGACCATGCCTGAGCCTTCTTGCCCGCAGCCAACCAGGCCAACCAAAATTGGCTTCCCGGCGGCTTGTCGCTGCTGCAAATGTTTGTTGAGTTCCACGCTCGTAACTCCTTCAATCAGGCTAGTTTCAATAGCTTGTTTTAGTTTACTTGACCCGTACAACCCACCAGATCAAGCAGCCGACCGGCATCCGCATAAAAATAGTCGATGGAGCGGCTGATCAGGTGGTGGTAGATGGTCGCCCGCTCATCGCCCGCGGCCATCATCTGGCGGAGATCGCGACTGGCGCCCAGGGCCATCGCCGTGTAGTAACACACCTTGCTGATGCCGCTGGCAATGATCCGGCCATATTCGCCGTCGGCCAAGCCGGAGGCCCCGTGCATAGCCAGCGGGATCGTAACCCTGGCGTGAATCTGGCGCACCCGCGCCAGGTCGAGTTGGGGTTCGCCCTGGTAGACGCCGTGGGCGTTACCGAATGATATTGCCAGCACATCGACGCCGGTGCGAGCCACAAAATCGGCTGCCTGATCGGGGTCGGTCAGGTTGGCTGCCGGTCCGCTGGCGCCGATGTTGACTGAAGATCCGGCAATCCCGCCCAGTTCGGCCTCCACACAAACCCCCACAGCGTGGGCCAGCTCAACCACCTGCCGCGTCTGACTGACGTTCTCCTCGTAGGATAGGCCGGAGCCATCAAACATCACCGACGAGGTGCCAACTTTGATGGCCCTGACCACGTCCTCAAGCGAATGGCCGTGATCGAGAATGGTCGCCACCGGCACGCTGGCCTGCCGGGCAGCCGTGACGGCGACGGCCAGCCCCAGTTCCAGCGGAATGCCGGGCGTCACCTCTTGGTTGAAAGCCAGAATCAGCGGCGCCCGCTTCATTTCGGCGGCCTTGGTCGCCCCGACGATCATCTCCATATTGCCGGCCAGCAGGCTGGGGATGCCATATTTTTTGCGCCGGGCCTCAGCCAGAATATCTTTAGAGTTGACCAACGGCATAACTTATCCTTCCAGCATCGCCAGGGCTTCATCAATCGGGCCGCCCTGGTGTAGAATATAGGCCAGCGCCCGGATCATCCTGGCCGGATTACGGCTCTGCCAGACATTCCGGCCAAAGGTCAAACCGGCGGCGCCGGCCTGCTGCACCGCCTCGGCCATGCGCAGGACATCGGCCTCTGTTTCCAGGCGCGGACCGCCGGCGGCCACCACCAGCGCCGGCGCGGCCATTTCGACGACCTGGGCAAATGTTTCGGCTGAACCGGTGTAAAAGGTTTTGACGATATCGACGCCTAGCTCCATCGCCGCCCGCGAGGCATAACCGACCCGCCGGGCCGAGAATCGTTCCTCCGGCGGCACCAGTTCGCCGTTGGGATAGGCGTGGACAATTACCGGCAGCCCGACCGGCTCGGCTTCCCGCACCAGCCCGGCCAGATTGGCCAGCAGCGCAGCCTGCTGGGCGCTGCCAAAGGTCACCGCCATAGCAATGGCGTCGGCGCCCAGGCGGAGGGCATCCTCAACGTGGCTGACCCAGATATCGTGCTCAGGATGAAGCGGGGAGAGGGTAGAGGATTTCAAGATCAAGGCAATCCGGCCGGCGTATGGCTCAAAGCAGCGCTCGGCCGTCCCCTTCATCATTAAGATAGCCTCAGGGTTGCCGGCGGCCACTTGTTCAGTGACCTGTTTGATATTTTGTAGCCCGTCCAGAACCCCGTAGCTGGGGGCGTGGTCGAGAGCCACGGTCAGGATCCGGCCCGAGGCCGGGTTTTGTAACCGTTTGAGGTGAATTATCTTGCCAAGATGGGTCATCGTTAACCTTTCTGAAATTATTTCTATCTGGTTGGAATCAGTTTATAGCCGGTCGCGTAATCGAGCCAGATCCTGGAAATCGCCTTTGACGTGTTCATAGACCTGTTTGTATAACCCAAAGTATTCCATGTACCGCTCGTGATTGGCCTGGCTGGGTTCTACCGGCGGGCTGTATTTGGCCCAGGCCTTGGCCACCGAGAAATCGGCAAAGACGCCGGTGGCTACGCCGGCCAGAATAGCGTCGCCCAGCGGCGCGCCGGCGCGCTGGACCACCAGCACCGTCGGCACGTTGAAGACGTCGGTGATGATTTGCCGCCACAAATTGCTGACCGTGCCCCCTTCGTGGAAGACAATCGGGTAGTTAATCTTAAGGCCAGATTCGATGATCAGCCGGTACGAGTCGTACAGGGCGTAGGCCACGGCCTCCATCATCGCCCGGACCAGATGGCCTTTGGTGTGGTTTAGCGACAGGCCAAAGACAACGCCGCGGGCCAGCGGATCCCAGATGGGCGTCCGTTCGCCCATCAGGAAGGGCAGGATGATCAGCCCGTCGCTGCCAACCGGGACCTTTTGGGCCTGCAAATTGAGCAAATCATACGAGCTGACCCCCAAAGCCCGCTCGGTTTCCACTTCCAGTTGGGAGAAGTTGTCGCGGATATAGCGGATCGACTGGCCGCCAGTGGTGGTCGAGGGGATGGTGATGTAGGTGTTGGCCGAGTCGATGGTGAAGGCCAGGTTGATCATGGCCAGACCTACCGGCGAGAAGTTGAACTCCCGGCTGCGGTGAACTACCCCAAAATTGCCCACCGTGCCCAGGTTGCTCATAATATCGCCTTCGGCGGTGATGCCGGCGGCAATGCAACTGGCGTTGAAATCCACCTGGCCGACCGTCACCGGCGTTCCGGCCACCAGACCGGTTTCGGCGGCAGCTTGTGGGGTCACTTCACCGGCAATCTCTTCACAGCGGCCCAGTTTGGGTAGGATGGCCGGGTCGATGCCGATATCGGCGAGCATCTGTTGGTCGAACTTTTCTCCGAGCAGGTCATAGGCCACCCCGTAGAAGGGGGCCGCCCCATAATTGGCCACGGCCTGGCCAGTCAGCTTGAGGGTGATAAAACCGTCGATGGTCAGGGCTTTGTGGATGCGTTTGAACGAGTCGGGCCGGTTGTTCTTCTCCCACAACAGGTTGACCAATGAAGGGTGGTCTTCGATGCGGTTGCCGGTAAGCTTCTGGATCCGTTCTTCGCCGATATTTTCTTTGAGCCAGGCCACTTCTTTGATGGCCCGCCGGTCCATCAGATTGTAGGCCCGGTGAATTGGCTGGTGCTCTCTGTCCACCATCACCATCGAGGGCAGGGCGGACGAGACGGCCATACCGCGAATTTCGGCCGGATTGATGCGGGCCTGGCTGAGGCAATCCTTGATCAGATTGCAGGCGATGGTCCAATACAGCCCCGGGTCGTGCTCCGACCAGCCCGGTTTGTCGTGATAAAAGGGATACTCGCTAAAAGCAGCGCCCAGTACTTTGCCGTCGGGATTGATGATACAGGCTTTGGCCCCGCCGGTGCCGTAATCGATGCCAAGTAAGTAGTCAGCCATTATCTGCTTCCTTTCACTTCAACGTGAGATGAGTTGAGTAATCATTGCTGAGAGTATTTGGTAATTAAAAACGCCTGGTAGCCCGACGCTAAAGCATTGGGCTAAGAGAGCAAAGGATGTTAAAACGCCCTGAATTTGCCAAGTTTTAGTCCAATCGGGCTTTGTTCTCTCAGCACGACAGCTTCAACCTCGTACTTGTGGGGAAGGTTCATTAATTACCGAATGCTCTCTTACTCTTTAGGTTGATTAAGCCGCTGCTATGACTGGTGTCAACTCACCGGTCGAGTTGGCCAGTTCAACCGGCTCTTCGAGCAACCGTCGGGCCGTTCTATCGTCGGTAACCAGCACGTTGATCAATTTGCCGAGCAGCGCCGCCCGGATCACCTCAAATTTTTCATCGCCGCCGGCCACCCCCATGACCCGTGGAATCCGTTTGATCTGGTCCAGGTCAAGACCGATGATGCGGTCGCAGATTTCGTGCTGCACGGTCTGGCCGTGGG
>CAYZHI010000323.1:0-4306 GCA_964477335.1 uncultured Caldilineaceae bacterium
CCCCACACCCCCCGGTCCGCCTAAAATGTCGGACACACCGTAGGTTAGTGTTTAATTTCGGCGCGCCAATAGTCCAGAACGCGTTTCAAACTCTCTTCAAAAGGAATGGTTGGGAACCAACCGGTTTTGGACTTTAGTTTGCTGTTATCAGCATAGATGATCGAGATGTCAGATGGCCGGATGCGGCTTTCATCCGGCTCGATGCGGATATCAATGTTGGTGTAACTGAGCAATACATCGAGGAGGTAACGGATGGAGTGAGCCTGGCCGGTGCCAACATTGTAAGCCTCGCCCGGCTCGCCATAGTCAACCAGCAAGGCATAGGCCCGCATCACGTCGATAACGTCGGTGAAATCCCGCTTGGCCTCCAGGTTACCCACCCGGATGACCGGTTCGATTAGCCCCGCTTCGATCTGAGCAATCTGCCGGGCAAAGGAAGCCGACACAAAGACCGGATTCTGGCGCGGGCCAATATGGTTGAAGGCGCGCACGCGCAGCACATCGATGCCGTGGCTCAGAAAGTATTGCAGCCCCAGAATATCTTGAGTAACCTTGCTAACGCCGTAAGGGTTATCCGGGCGGAGTGGCGTCTCTTCGTTCACCGGCAACTGGTCCGGGGTTACCGGTCCGTACACCTGGTTGGAGGCAACAATCAAAAGGCGAGCCTTTGATTTTTGTTTGACCATAGCCTGCAACATGTTGAGCTGGGGCCGGATGTTGTTCTCCATTGTAGCCCACGGGTCGGCCCAGGCGGTGGGGACAAAAGCTTGCCCGGCCAGGTGATAGATGGCCTCCGGGCAAAGATCGGCCAGCAAGTTATGGACGACTTTGGCATTTTGCAAGTCGGCAATGACCGGGTTGACATCTTGATTGAGATGGGCTAAACCAACGCCCTCATCGCGCGCTACGCCGAACACCTCGTCGCCGCGGTCCAAGAGAATCTGGGCCAAGTGTCCGCCCGCAAAACCGGTGATGCCAGTGATTAGTACTCGCACGCAGCTTCTCCTGCAAATGGGTTCCCGCCCTCGATGCGACGCGCCGGCCGGGCCGGGGTGGGGTTAGGTCTATTCGCCCTCGCTGGTAGGCCGCCGCGGGCGGCGACTCCTTACAAAAAAAGAGGGTGGCAGTAGTTGCTCGCTGTACACCCCCACACTGGCCCATTATAGCCCACTTCGATTTCAGCCGCAAAGTGGGGTTCAGCTAAGGCAACCTGAGTAAGCAAAAAGTGACCGGCATTTAGAAGGGCCGGTCACTTGTACTTAACAAGAGCTATCATCAAGCAGCCCAAACTAAACCCAACCTTAAAAATTCCTTACCTCACTAGACAGGTGGGAGAAAGTGCGTTATAATGTGGTAGATTGTGGGTTAAAGTGGGTCAAAGTGGTAATAGAACACTTGTTCTATACCCTTCAGTGGGGCACTTTTCCCCACCACTATCAATGGCACAATTTCGATGTTTCTAGGCGCATTTGAACACACGCTTGATAGTAAAGGTCGTTTGACTATCCCGTCCAAGTTTCGAGATGAACTGGAGAGTGGGGTGATCATTACGCGCGGCCTTGATGGTTGTTTATGGGCCTTTGGTCGATCAGAGTGGGAGAAGTTGACCGAAAAGATCTCTCAATTACCCACAACCAATCGAAGCGCCCGAAACTTTACTCGCTTTATGTTCTCAAGCGCCTACGACTCGATTCCTGACCGCCAGGGCCGAATTTTGATCCCCCAAAACCTGCGCGCCTATGCCGGCATTGATACCGACACTATTGTGACCGGCGCCAATAATCGGGTTGAAATCTGGAGTCCGGATAAATGGAATGCGATTCTGGCCGAAGTTGAGGGGGATCCTGATGCCTTTGTGTCGCAGTTGGAGGAACTGGGGATTTAAGTGCATCAGGCTGTTCTTTTAAATGAAGTCATAGCGTTGTTGCAGCCAGCTCCCGGTGGAATTTATGTCGATGGCACGGTTGGCGCAGGCGGGCATGCCGCCGCCATTCTCAGGGCTTCCTGGCCGAATGGCGGGTTATTTGGTTTAGATCAGGATCAACATGCTTTAGAAGTCGCCAAACATCACTTAGCCGAGTTCGGCGATCGAGTTCACCTCCTGCAAGCCAATTTTGACCGGTTAAGCCAGCTGGCCGGCCAATATCAACTTCCGCCCGTTGATGGCGTCTTGCTTGACCTGGGCGTTTCGTCAATGCAACTGGACCAGCCGGAGCGAGGCTTCTCTTTTCAGGTTGATGGCCCGCTCGACATGCGGATGGATGATACCGGCGGCAACACCGCCGCCGACTTGGTGAACCACCTTGACGAGACAGAGCTGGCCGACCTGATCTACCAGTACGGCGAAGAGCGTTACAGCCGGCGCATCGCCAGGGCTATTGTCAAAGCCCGCCCTATCCGGCGCACCGGCCAGTTGGCTGAGATCATCCAAAAGGCCGTGCCGTTTGCCGGTGGTAAGGGCAAAGCCAGGATACACCCGGCTACCAGGACCTTTCAGGCGTTGCGGATTGCGGTCAATGATGAACTGGGCGCTTTGGAACGGGCCTTACCCCAGGCGGTTGAATTGTTGAAGCCGGGCGGCCGGCTGGCCGTGATCAGTTTTCATTCATTAGAAGATCGGATTGTTAAGCAATATTTTCGGAGGGAAGCTCAAGACTGTATTTGTCCGCCGGACCAACCCGTCTGTACGTGTAGACATAAGGCTACAGTACATATTATAACCAAAAGGCCAATAATGCCTAGTTTGGCCGAAGTGAATGCAAATCCAAGGGCCCGCAGCGCAAAGCTGCGGGTCGTTGAGTCAATAGGGATAAAATATTATGTCAAGTAATACGATGATTAGTCTGCGACCGGCCAATGTCATACGCCGCTTGCCGTGGCAGCTTGATAGCAAAGCGGCGTTGGGGTTCTTGTTGATTTTGGGGACATTCAGCCTGGTTGGTTGGTTATATCTCACCCAGGCCAGCGCGGTCACGGCGACTAGTTATCGCATTGACGAACTCCGCCTGGAATTGGATCAACTCAAGAATCAGAATGCCACCCTGGGCCTGCAAATTGCTCAGTTGGAAGCTTTGCCCCGCGTTGAACAGCGGGCGCGTGAACTGGGTTTTCAACCGACCAATGACGTTCGTTATCTGGCTGTGTCCAATTATCCACTGGTCGCAGGAGAAAACGACTCTGCCAGTAATGGTCCATTTCAGAGCCAAGAGCCGCTGCAAGTTTTTCCGAGCAAACCTGTTTCCTCGGCCTGGTGGGTAGATTTGCTGGATAGTTTTGCCGCCTGGTTGGAGGGACGGACGTTAATCGTGAATGGTGAATAGTCAATTGTGAATTGTGAATTGTGAATTGTGAATTGTGAATGAAACCGGCGGTTTTCTGGGGATAGGTTGAGAGGTTTTGATTGAAGAGTTTCGTTATTCGCAAATTTGTTAATTTATGATGAAGACGGCGGATCGTTCTCAGTACAGAATATACACCGTGATGGCCATTTTGTGTGCAGCCGGCGTGGTGCTGGTTGGCCAGTTGGTGCGCTGGCAGATCATTGAGCACTACCAGTTTGTGGCCCTGGCCGAGGCCGAGCACCAGGATGAACTGATCATTCCACCTCGACGCGGTGAAATCAGAGATCGTTATGGTCATCTGCTGGCCGCCGATATCATCGAATACGACCTGTCGGCCAGCCCCAAAATCATCAGTGACCCGTACGCCACCGCCGACCGGCTCTCCGGCCTGCTGGACATGTCGCGCGACGAATTGGCTACCGTTTTGGACAGCGAGTCCACCTGGACCCCGCTGGCGCAGGGATTGACCCAAGCGGTAGCAGAAAAGTTATTGGAGTGGGATATTGTCGGGCTTCAGGTTGAGCCGCGGGCCCGTCGAGTTTACCCGGAAGGCACGATGGCTGCCCATCTACTGGGATTTGTTAATAGCAACGGCAATGGTTTCTACGGGATAGAAGGTTACTATGATAGTCTCCTGCGCGGTAAAGCCGGGCTGCGCACCGGGGAACGTAGCCCGTTTGGGGAGATCATCCCGTTGGGGGTGAGCCATTTTGTGCCACCCGTCAGCGGCGCCACCCTCTACCTAACGATTGATCGAAATATTCAATATCTGATTGAGACTGAGCTTGAACAGGCAGTCATCAGGTATGGGGCCCAGCGAGGGTCGGTTATAGTATTAAATCCCAAAACCGGGGCGATTTTGGGGATGGCCAATTATCCCGCCTACGACCCCAATGACTATAGCGCCAGCCCTGAGAGCTTGTTCTTTGACCCGAATGTAAGTGAGCAGTATGAACCCGGTTCAG
>CAYZHI010000324.1:0-4290 GCA_964477335.1 uncultured Caldilineaceae bacterium
CCCCCACATATTCGCCGTTCTCCAGCACCGTCACCGGGCCGCGCTCCAGGGTCAAACCGGTGCTGTTCTGGAAGCGGATGGTCGCCACCGGATGGGTTGGCATTTTGGCGCCGTTGTAAATCAAATCCTTTTTGGGGCTTAGCCAATTGCTGACAATGGGCACCATGGCCGATTGCCCCCGCCCCACGCTGACCGGCCCGCTGACGTTGTACTGGAATAGCTCGCCCAAAGCCTGGCCAGAGGCGGCGCTTTGGACCGTGCCGGCCATCACTTCACCGCTAACCGTCCGTTCGGCCAAAGTTGCAGCCATCGTTCGTGGAGATATGCGCATAGCAGGAGTTGGCGGGGCCGCGGCTGCGGCGGCCTCAAACATAATTGGGGCCGCCGCCACCCGTTCCTCCTCTTTGACCACCGGCCGTTTGGGCGTATGCGGGGTATACAGATCATACATAAACGAGATGGGCATCCCGGCAGTCAGCGAGAGCGAAATGTCGGTTAGATCCTCTTCCAACTGGTTATCGAAGATGCCCCAGCCTTGCAGCAAGCCTTTAGCCGCCTCGGCTGCGCCGGCCGGCGCGTCGGTCACCAGCCGGTAGCTGACCCGCCAGGTAGGCGCCGGGGCGATGTAGCTAACCTCCAAATCGTGGTCGCCCGGACTGAGGCGGATGGTGATAGAACGATGAGTTTCCTGGCCTACTTCGGTCTGCAAAAAGAAGCGCAGGTCGGCTGCCGCCGTCTCATCGAGCAGTTCAACCGCTTCCAGCCGGTTAAGGGGTACCACAGCCAAGGTCTGAGTTGCCTGCTGCAACAGTGAAACCATATCCTGTTCTAACGGTTTCTCATCGACTTCATCCAGGACAAGCAATGTGCCGGTAACATTGCTGCCATCGCTGACCAGCAGTTGAACCTGGCGCCCCCGCAAACATTGCAGTAAGTCGCGCAGGCTACGGCTGTCGCCCAGGCTGATCGAGCAGCCGGCCAGCCGTTCCTCCCTGGTTTGGGGCGTGTCGTAATCCACGCCGCGCACGGCGCCCCCGCCATGATCGAGCACGGTCAAGCTTTTCAACAGGTCATCCATCTCTTCACGGCGAAAGGTTAACTTGATTCCTTCACCGGAAATTGGACCACGGCGCTGAAAATAACCAACGCCGTGTTTGTAAAGGGTCATATGTACGATGGGGAGAGGATTCATTTTTTATTTCCGATTTACGATTTACGATTGATGATTTACGACACTTGCCCTGCAACGAAGTGAAGGGGTTGACAATTTACAATTTACAATTCACAATTCACTATTCACCATTCGTTCATCATCCGGCCAGTTTGGCTTTGACCGCGTTGACAATCTCCTCCACTGAAGCCATCACCAACAACCCTTCGGCCGGTTGAGGCTCTAGCACGGTGATGCCCCACCCTTGCAGGGTCTTGATACTTTGGGCTACCTGGGGATGGTTGAACAGGGCCTGATTCATCGAGGGGGCGACAATCACCGGCCAACCGGCGCCGATGGCCTCGGCGACCAGGGAGTGGGCCAGGGTGTCGGCAATGCCCTGGCTGATTTTATTGAGGGTGTTAAAGGTGGCCGGCGCGACCAACGTAAGTCCGGGCTGGCGTTCGTTGACCATCACCGGATCAAAATAACTATCGATCAGAGTGTGCCCCTGTTGGTCAACCAGATTGTAGGGACTAATCACATTGGGAGCGTTGTTGGTGAGGATAGTGTATACGGGCAGATCAAATTGGGGCAGAGCCTCCAACAAATTGGGCACAATCCGGGCCGAACTGGCCCCGGAGACAACCAGATAGATAGCCTTTAACTCAATCATTGAGTCAGACCTCCTGATAGGTTTAGTTTTGCAAAGTTACCAGAATTGATTTGGCCGCCTGATAACCCAGATTGTACTGTTTTTCACCAATCTGTAACATCAGTGGCCCATTGAAAGGGGCGCAATCGAGCAATTCAAGATCGGTGCCGGGGTAGATGCCCATCTCGCCTAAATAGCGCAACAACTCCGGGTCCTGATCATCAACCTCGACCACCACCAGCTTGTCACCGGCCCGCCTGTCCACCAACCGGCCGCTATCAGAGTAGTTAACCGTGCCGGTGCGAGAAGGAATCGGAGCCCCGTGCGGGTCGAATGCAGGGTCTCCCAGAGCCGCCGCCATGCGCTCTTCCAGGTCTTCACTAATCACATGCTCCATCCGTTCAGCCTCTTCATGGACCTGGTCCCAGGGCACACCCAGGGCTTCGGCCAGATAAAGCTCGATCAGGCGATGATGGCGGACAATCTCAAGCGCCAGCTTCTCACCGGTGGAGGTGAATTTGACTCCCTGATACGGTTCGTACTGCAACAGGTTGAGTTCAGCCAGCTTTTTGCACATATTAGTCACCGAAGCGGGCGCGACTCTCATGTAGTCTGCCAGCGCCGACGTAGTCACCGGGCCACCCAACTCAACAAGCTTGAAGATGGCTTTTAAATAATCTTCCATCGCCTGGCTAATAAGCGTTCGATCCACTGGCCAACCCCGTCTAGCTGAATTTTCTTACCAAATTCTACATCACTATGGCCGAAAGTACAAGCATTTCATTGACAATCACCCTGTTTCATGCTATTCTCCAAACCCTACCCGGCCCCTCCTGCTCAACTTACGTTTGAGGCAAATCATTGATTTCAAAGCTCAGGTAACCCACGTAACCGGCGACGGTCGATAGCGCCGGTCGCTATTTTTTCAACAGGAGAAGGAATATGTCAGACCAGGCTGTTATCAACTTCACCCGCGGCGTACCCGCCCCCGAGTCATTTCCGATTGCCGAGATGATCGAGGCTTCCAAGAGGGCCTTAGAAAGATACGGCCCTACCATTTTGCAATATGGCAAAGCCTCCGGTTTTATGCCTTTACGGGAATGGTTGGCCGAGTGGCAGGGCGTCGCGGTCGATCAGGTCATTACGGCCAACGGCTCTCTGCAAATTATTGAATTTCTGTCTACCCTGCTACTGAAACCCGGCGACGTTGTCTTCACCGAGTCGCCCAGCTATGACCGGACCCTGACCACGCTGCGCAAACACCAGGCTCGGGTGGTTGGCATCCCTCTGGAAACGGATGGACCCAATCTGGCCGCCCTGACCGCAGCCCTGGCCAAAGAGACGCCCAAATTCTTCTATCTCATCCCCGATTTTCAGAATCCGTCCGGGGCGACCTGTTCACGGGCCAAACGAGAAAAGCTGGTCGAGCTGGCCGATAAACACGGCTTCTGGCTGCTGGAGGATGCCCCCTATCGCCCGCTCCGTTTCCGGGGTGAAGAGCAACCGTCCCTGTTTGAGTTGAACCCGAAGCGGACGCTCCATATGCTGTCGTTCAGCAAGCTGATTGGCCCCGGCCCGAGGGTTGGCATTCTTTATGGCCAGACCGGGTTGCTGCAAGAGCTGACCAAAATTGCCGAGGATACCTACATTACCCCCAGCCTGTTCTCTCAGGGCGTTGTCTACGAGTTTGTCGAGAGCGGCCAGTTGCCGGCCCAGATTGAACGGTTGAAAGCGTTGTACGCCCCGCGGTTGCAAGCCTGCCTGGATGCTCTGGATCATTATTTGCCGGATGCCGAAGCCACCCGGCCTGATGGGGGTTTCTTCCTGTCGGTGACTTTGCCGGCGGGGACAACCACGGTTGCGGTACGCGAGCAGGCCAAGAAATACAACCTGAATCTGGCCGACGGCCAGGCCTTCTTCCCCGACGGCGGCGGGGAACGCTTTCTGCGGCTACCCTATTGCGGCATCACCCCGGAAGAGATCAACGAAGGCGTCAAACGACTGGCCGCCGCCGTTCAGGATGTCTTGAACAAATAAGAGTTGAGGAAAATCGCTAGAATCACCGCCAACCTTGCGCTTGCGCTTGCGGCTGTTGTGACCACGCTCATATTGCTAGAAGTAGGGGCCAGACTTTTACCCACCCCCTATGCTGGCTCCAGCAACGTGGCCGATACTTCCTCCGGCCAGACCGGCTGGCGCGGCAAATCCTATTACACCACCACGGTAGCCACCGGCGACCTTGTCCATGATCTGGCCTTGAATAGCGCCGGCATGCACGACAGCGAACACCAACTGTCTAAGCCGGATGATACTTTCCGTATCCTGATCCTGGGCGACTCGTTTGTGCAGGCCGTCCAGGTACCCGAGGCGAAGACGGCGCATCAGGTGCTGGAAGATCGGCTGAATGGAATGGGGGACTCCCGGCGCTATGAAGTCATCAACGCCGGGGTCGGGGGGTGGGGAACCGGGCAGCAGTTGCTCTATT
>CAYZHI010000325.1:0-4288 GCA_964477335.1 uncultured Caldilineaceae bacterium
ATGTCGGTGTGTTGATCGGCGCCACCCTGACCGCTCTGGGCGGGGCCTATTTGACCGTGGCCCATACCAACCAGTTTGTCGAAGGGCTGACCTCCGGGCGCGGCTTTATCGCCCTGGCCGTCGTCGTCTTTGGCCGCTGGTCGCCTAAGGGCGCTTTCTGGGCGTCGCTGCTGTTTGGCTTCTTCTTTGCCTTACAGTTGCGCCTGCAGGCCGTGGCCGACCTGGCCATCCCCTACCAGTTTCTGCAGGCTCTGCCCTATGTGATGACTCTACTGGTGTTGATCAGTCTGCGTGGCCGAGCGGCTATGCCCAAGGCGCTCGGCGTGCCGTATGAACATTAGCTGCAACTTTTGCAGTGGCAACTTTACTTTTTTGGCAATAAAATTACCGCAAAGGACGCTAAGATCGCTAAGATTTTATTAAGACCTTTGTATCCTTCGCGTCCTTTGTGGTTCAAACAATCCTCTTTGGTTCCGGTTTGTCCGGGTTATGGGTCAAGGTGACGAAATGACGGATCAGCCTCAGTTGCTTCCCCTTCTACGGATGGAAAATATTATCAAAGCCTTCCCTGGCGTTGTCGCCAATAAGGGCATCAACTTTGAGGTTCGAGCCGGGGAAATTCACGCTCTGCTGGGTGAAAATGGCGCCGGCAAAACCGTTTTGATGAGCATCCTCTACGGTCTGTACCAGCCGGACGAGGGTGAGATTTATTATAAAGGTAAACCGCTGCACGTTCATTCGCCCAAAGATGCCATTCGACAGCGGATTGGGATGGTCCACCAACATTTCATGCTGGTGCCCACTCTCACCGTCGCCGAGAACGTAATTTTGGGCCAGTACCAGCCCTGGAAGGTGCTGCACGATTTGGCGCAGGTGGCCAGCCGCATCCGCCGGCTGAGCCGGGAATTTGGTTTGAATGTCGATCCATCGGCCCTGGTCAATACCCTGTCGGTGGGGGAACAGCAGCGGGTGGAAATTTTGAAGAACCTCTATCACGGCGCCGACCTGCTCATTCTGGATGAGCCGACCGCAGTGCTGACGCCCCAGGAAACCGAGCATCTGCTCAAATTTCTGCGCGACCTGGCCGACCGCGGCCTGACCATTATTTTCATCACCCACAAGCTCGACGAGGTGATGCAGGTGAGCGACCGGGTGACGGTGCTGCGGGATGGCAAAGTTGTGGCCACGGTCAACACGGCCGACACCAATCCTCGCGAACTGGCCCGGTTGATGGTTGGCCGGGAGGTCTTGATGGAACTGCCCCGCAAGCACGGCAAGGCTGGCGAAGTGGTGCTGGCGGTGGAAAATCTGTCGGTCAATGATGAGCGGGGCTTGCCGGCGGTCAAAGGGGTTTCGTTTGAGGTCCGCGCCCAGGAAATTGTCGGTATAGCCGGTGTGTCCGGTAATGGCCAGAGCGAGTTGGCTCTGGCCTTGGCCGGCTTGATGCCGGTAGCCGGCGGCCAGATAAAATTGGACGGCCGGTTGGTCCATAATCTGACTCCGCGGGCTTTGAGCAAAATCGGCCTGGCCCACATCCCGGAAGATCGCCACCGGATGGGCGTGATCTTGCCCTTTTCGGTGGCTGATAATTTCATTCTCCACGATTACTACCGGCCCCCCTATGCCCGGCGAGGCTTTTTGGCCTCCCGCAAGATAGTGGACCATGCCTGGGAACTGGCCCAAAAATTTGATGTCCGGCTGGCGGATGTGGCTGATGAAATAGCTCATCTCTCCGGGGGCAACCAGCAAAAGGCGGTAGTGGCTCGGGAACTGTATCGTAATCCTCGCTTTATGCTGGTCAACCAGCCCACCCGCGGTATTGACATCGGCGCGACTGAATTTGTGCTGCAACAAATTCTGCTCCACCGGGATGAGGGCGCGGCGGTGCTGCTCATCTCTACTGAGTTGGAGGAGTTGTTCGCCCTGAGCGACCGGATTTTGGTGATCTATGAAGGTCAGATTGTCGGCCAGGTTCCCCCGGACCGCAGCCTGGTCGAAGAGGTGGGGCTGATGATGGCGGGGAAGTCAAAGGCTGAAGGAAGAGTGATGAATGATGAATTGTGAATGGTGGATTGTGATGAGGTGAAGCGATGACGTCATTACGAGCGTTTTTGGATACGTTGCCAGAGGACGAGGTTCTGCGGATTACTGAGCCGGTGAACCTGGATTTTACACCGACAGCTTTGGTGATCGAGTTGGAGAAGCGCAAGCAATTTCCGGTGATCTACATAGAGCAGCCGGAGGGGTTTGATATGCCGGTGGTGGCGAACCTCTTTGCCGACCGCCGCCGCATTGCCCGCATCGCCGGGGTCGACTCGCCGGCTCAGTTCAACCAGGCCTGGCTGCGGGCCGAAGCCAACCCAATCCCGCCCACCATCGTCGACGCCGGGCCGGTGCAGGAGCTGGTCTTCACCGGCGCGGAGGTCGATGCCGGCCTGCTGCCGATCAGCCGCCATTTTGAGCAGGACGCCGGGCGGTATATCGGTTCCGGCATTTTGGTCTGCAAAGACCCCGATACCGGGGTGCGCAATCTGAGTTACCAGCGGCTCCAGTTGAAAGACAAAAATCGCTTTGGGGCCAGTCTCCATTCGCGGGGGCACATCTGGGATCATCTGCTCCGTTCCGAAGCCCGGGGCAAGAATCTGGAGGTGGCGGTGGTGCTGGGCGCCCATCCAGCAGTGCATTTGGCCGGCGGGGCTAAAGTGGCGATGGAGGTGGACGAATTCGACATTGCCGGGGCGCTGCTGGGCCAGCCGGTGGAGCTGGTCAAATGCAAAACCATCGATGTGGAGGTGCCGGCCAACGCCGAGATTGTGCTGGAAGGGGAGTTGTTGGCCAACGTGCATGAGGAGGAGGGCCCTTTTGGCGAATATACCGGTTACTCCACCTTCCGTTCCACCCGGAATGTTTTTGTGGTCAAGGCCATCACCCGCCGGGCCAACCCCATCTTCCTGGATATCATCCCCGGCTACTCCACCGAACACCTCTTGTTGGGGCGCAGCGCCAAAGAAGCTCACGTTTTCAACCGGTTGAAGGAGATTGTGCCTAATGTGGTCGCCCTCAATTACCCCAAATCGGGCACCCACTTTCACGCCTATCTTTCGCTCAAAAAGAGCGCCGAAGGGCAGGCCCGCCACGCCCTGATGCTGCTGTTTGGGCTGGACTCCTACGTCAAGCTGGCGGTGGCGGTTGATGACGATATCGACATTTATAACGAGGAAGATGTGCTGTGGGCCATCGCCACCCGTTTTCAAGCCGATACGGATATGTTCGTGGTGCCCAAGGTCTTTTGCAACCGGCTCGACCCCTCATCTGTTGAAGGTATGTCGGCCAAGCTGGGTATTGATGCGACCGCGCCCCTGGATTGGGACGTTGAGCGGACCTCGCTGCCGAGCGATGCAGTTGAGGCGGCGGCTGAGATTCTGGCAAAATTCTCCGCAGCGAGCAGGTGACCGGTGCTTTAGCAGCGCCGGTTACCTAAAAGGAGAGCATCCGGTAATTAGAGTAATCTACCTGAAAACACCAGGGCTGGATTTGCTAACGCCGCCGCGCCCGGTTTTGCTTGGCTTCCCTGTTGCGGATGTATTGACCCGGACGTGTTGCTGCCAGTTGCGATTCATCCTGATAAGGGGTGCGGCGGATGTATTGGCGATGGACCGCCGAGTCTTCCAGAATGGAAACGGTAAGACTGCCGGTGACCGTGCCGCCGGTGGTGCTGGCGGTGGCCTCGATGGTGTAGTCCCCTGGCAAAACCACCCGGCCAAAGTCATCGTAGCCGTCCCAATAGAGGGGGTGCTGGCCCGAGTTGCGGTGTCGGCGGTGCAGCAAGGTGGCGATGATGTTGCCGCGTCGATCTTTGACAAAAACGGTGGTGCGGGCCGGTTTAGACAGATCAATCGACAGTCGCAGAAAGCGCCCTTCTTCCGGCAGGCCAGGCCGAAAAGTGCTGCTTTCGGCCGAAACCACCAGCGCCACCGGGCGGGTCAAAATGTAGGCCGTAATCAGCAGCAGGGGCAGCGCCAGCAGCACCGGCACAAAGTAGTTGGACAGGTTGGGCAGGTTGCGAGCCACCCGCGCCAGTTCCGATTCGGGCGCGGTAAGCTCGTAGTTGAGCCGGTATTGGCGCTGGGTCACGTTACCGGCCTGATCCTGAGCCGTCACCTCGAGTAGATTCTCGCCGGTCAACAGCTTGACAGTAGTCTGAAACTCACCCAGGGGGCTAACGGCCACCGCCTGCCCACCGACTAAAATGGTTGCGCCGGGATTTGTCCTGCCAACGAGTTGGATG
>CAYZHI010000326.1:0-4287 GCA_964477335.1 uncultured Caldilineaceae bacterium
GCCCGCTCGTGGGCCAAATTGGGCGATATTTACCGTTTCCAGCAGCGTTTGGTCCAGGCCATTGAGGCTTACCAGCAGGCCATTGACTTCGACCCTGGCTATGTCTGGCCGTATCACCATTTAGGCGTGATTTATCAGGAGCAGCAAGCCTATGAGGAAGCTCTGCATAGCTTCCAGCAGGCCGTCATCCGTCACACGGATGCTTCCGAGCGGGCCTGCGCCTGGAATCAGGTTGGCGACATCTACCGGGCCCTGGGTCGCCTGCGCGAAGCGATTGGCGCTTATCACCAGGCCATCGAGCTTGATACGACCTTCGCCGCACCGTGGAACAGCGTCGGTGATGTTTGCCGGCTGCTGGAACGGCCCGATGAAGCTATCGACGCCTATCGCCGGGCGGTCGAACTGGACCCGACGCTGGCCGGACCTTACCACAATCTGGCGCTGATTTATGTCGAACGGGCCAGCGGCGACCGGACGGCTTACGAGGCGGCTATTACCCTGTACCGCCAGGCCATTGAGCGGCACACCGGCGACCGGGATCGGGCCAGAGCCTGGAATGATCTGGGGAGCGCCTACCAGGCCCTTCATCGCCTGGAAGATGCCATCAAAGCTTTTCGCCGGGCTATCGAACTTGATGCCCACTTTACCACTCCCTGGCATAAGCTGGGCGATGTTTACCGGGAATTGCGCTATCCTGAGGACGCCATCGAGGCTTATCGCCAGGCTATCGCCCTTGAGCCGGGGGACGCCGTTTCGTGGAACAGCCTGGGCGATGTTTTCCGGGGGTTGGAACGATTTGATGAGGCAATTGCAGCCTACCAACAGGCCCTCAATTGTGACCCCGGCTATGCCTGGCCTTATCACGGCCTGGGCTTGATCTACCAGCAGCAGGACCGCTACGAACTGGCAACGCCGGCTTTTCACCAGGCGGCCCGGCTGCATCACCGCGGGGAAGATCGGGCTGTGGCCTGGAAACAGTTGGGCGATATCTACCGTAGCCTGGAACGTTTTGAGGAGGCAATTGAGGCTTACCAGCAGGCCAGTACGCTCGATCCGGCCTTTGCCTGGCCGTATCACAGTCTGGGCCTGATTTATGAACAGCAGCGGGATTTTGAGCCGGCTGTAGCAATGTATCGCCAGGCGATTCCCCGGCACAAAAATGACCGTGACCGGGTGCTCTCCTGGCAAAGGTTGGGCGATGTTAGCCACGCACTGAACCGGTATGCTGAAGCTATTGAAGCCTACCAACGCGTTATTGAACTTAATCCCCAAGATGCAACCTCCTGGAACAGCCTGGGGACAGCCCAGGCGGCGCTGGAGCATTATGAAGCCGCCATCAAGGCTTTTGAGCGGGCCATTGAACTCGATCCGGCTTTTGCCTGGCCGTATCATAATCTGGGATTGGTTTATGAGCGGCGGACTGAGTACGAGGCGGCTATTCCCTACTACCGTCAAGCCCTTGAACGCCACTACCAGCCTCTCGACGCGGCCACCAGTTGGCAAAACTTGGGCAATATCTACCAGGCCCTTGAACGCCATCCCGAGGCGATCGAGGCTTTGTCCAAAGCAACCAAACTCAACCCTAACAACGCCTTGGCCTGGGATAGCCTGGGCGAGGCCTACCGGGCCGTAGCCCGCCAGGATGAGGCGGTGGCGGCCTATCGCCGGGCCATCGAACTGGAGCCAACCTACGCCTGGCCGTATAACAACCTGGCGCTGGTGCAGACCGACCAGCAGCAGTATGAGGCGGCTCTGACACTTTACCAGCAAGCGCTTGAGCGGCATGTGAGCGATCAGGATCGGGCCGTCTCCTGGAATAATCTGGGTAAAGTTTACTATGCTTTGGGGCTGCGCGCTGAAGCCATTACTGCCTACGAACAAGCAATTAAACTCGACCCGGTTTATGCCTGGCCCTACAATAATCTGGGGGTGGTTCACGCCGGTCAGGGCGATTATGAGGTCGCGCTGACGCTGTATCGTCAGGCCATTGCCCGTCACAACCTCACCCGGGATGAGGCCGTTTCCTGGGATAATCTGGCCAATGTACTGATCAATTTGGGCCGTTATGAAGAAGCCATTAGCGCCTATCGCCAGGCAGTTGACCTCGATCCCGCCTATTTTCTCTCCTGGAACAGCCTGGGCAATGTTTACCAGGGTTTGGGCCGCTACCCGGAAGCGATCGAAGCCTATCAGCAAGCCATTGAATTAGACCCGGACTCAGCCCTGCCCTGGAACGGTCTCGGTGATGTTTACCGGGCGCAGGGCCAACTGCCGGAGGCTAGCCAACCCGGTGCGACTCGCCAGGTAGAACAGGCCATCGAGGCTTATCGCCGGGCTATTAGTCTGGACTCCGGCTATGCCTGGCCCTACCACAGTCTGGGCCTGATCTTTGAACAACGCCGCGACTATGAGGCGGCGTTACAGTATTACCACCAGGCGCTTGAACGGCACGAGAACCAACGGCACAAAGCTATTCTCTGGTATAACATTGGAAATATTCAGCGGGAATCGGGTCGATATCAGGAGGCGATTGAGGCGCAGCAGCAGGCCGTCGCCCTCGATGCGGGGCTGGCCTTGCCCTGGTTTGGGCTGGGCAATGTCTATGCCGCGCAGAACCGTGCCCAGGATGCCATTTCCGCCTATCGCCGGGCCATCGAACTGGACTCCACGGACGGCTGGTTCTACCATAATCTGGCGCTGGTGTATGAGAGCTTGAATCAATATGAGTTGGCCGTGAGTAGGTATCAGCAGGCCATTGAACGCCATCGATTGGATCACGACCGGGCGGAGAGCTGGCATAATTTGGGCAATATCTATCACCAGTGGGGCCGTTACCCGGAGGCGGTGGCCGCGCTACGGCAGGCGATTAAACTCGATCCAACGTCGCCGTTGCCCTGGAATAGTCTGGGGGCGGTATACAAGGAGTTGGGCAAGCCGGAGCAGACCGTCCACGCCTATCGCCGGGCCATTGAAATTGATCCAACCTACGCCCCCGCCTACAACAATCTCGGCTTCTTTTACGAGCAGTTGGGCGAATATGAACAGGCCATGACCCTTTACAAACAGGTGATTGAATACCATCAAAACGATCGGGATCGCGCCGTATCGTGGAACAATATTGGCAACATCTACCGGGAAATGAAACGGGACAAAGAAGCCATCGACGCCTACCGCCAGGCCATCGATCTAGACCCGGCCTTTAGCTGGCCCTATCAAAATTTAGGCTCGATTTTTGAAGAGCAGGGCGATCATGAGGAGGCTCTGGCCTATTATCAACAGGCCACCCGCCAGTATCGGGTAACCGCTGAACGAGACAAGGCCTAGGCGCAATCCCTTTCAAATAAGGATTAAACAAGAAAGGAACCCTAGAATCTAGCCGGTAATTTCTTTAAAGGCAGTTTGGGCCGCCTGGATAGTCGCTACCACAATTTCGGGAGTGTGAGCGGTAGAGAAAAAGCCCGCCTCAAATTGGGATGGGGCCAGGTAGACGCCGCGCTCCAGCATGGCCTGGAAGAAGCGGGCGTACAGCCTGGTGTCGCTTGTGGCGGCGCTGTCCCAGTTGATTACCGGCTGGTCGGTGAAGAAGGTACAGAACATCGTCCCGACCTGGGTCTGGAAGACCGGTACGCCGGCTGCCGCGGCTGCGGCCCCAATGCCCTCACATAATTTCATGGTATGCTCAACCAGGTTGTCAAACACGCCTGGCTCACGCAGGGCCTTCAAGGTTTCGATGCCGGCGGTCATAGCCAGCGGGTTGCCGCTGAGTGTCCCGGCCTGATACATTGCCCCGGCCGGCGCTACGGTTTGCATAATTTCCCGCCGACCGGCATAGGCCCCCACCGGCAGACCTCCGCCGATCACTTTGCCCAGCGCGGTCAAATCGGGTATCACGCCGTAATACTCCTGGGCCCCGCCCAAAGCCACTCTGAAGCCGGTCATCACCTCGTCAAAAATCAACAGCGCGCCGTACTGGTTACACAACTCCCGCAGGCCGGCAAGATAACCCTCGATGGGCGGAATGACGCCCATATTGCCGGCCACCGGCTCCAGAATAATGCCGGCAATCTCATCACCCTGGGCTTTGAATAGTTGCCGGATAGCATCCAGATCGTTAAAGGGCGCAGTCAGCGTGTCCCGAGTGGTCCCTTTGGGCACGCCGGGGCTGTCCGGCAGACCCAGGGTCGCGACTCCGGAGCCTGCCTGGACCAGCAGGAAATCGGCGTGGCCATGGTAGTTGCCTTGCAGCTTGATGATCTTATCCCGGCCGGTATAAGCCCGGGCCAGGCG
>CAYZHI010000327.1:0-4252 GCA_964477335.1 uncultured Caldilineaceae bacterium
GCGGTCACGCTCAGCGTGGGAACGAGAAGGAAGTTTTCAGGAGTAGAACTATGTCTGACATCTATTTTGAAGAAGAAGAATTTTCAACTCAGTTCAACGGTCAAACGATCAAAAGAATTGCGGCCCAAACCCGGCCTTATTGGCGATGGGTAGCCGGATTTGTGAGCCTCATTGCCCTGGTCTCTTTTCAGGACTCCTTCTTTACCTACCTCAGTAAGCTCATCATCGATGAGGGCATTGTGGCCGGCGACCGGGCGCGGCTGGTCGAGTTGATCACATTGTATGCCAGCCTGATTGTGGTGCAGGCCGCGGCCGTGGTCGGCTTTATCTACCTGGCCGGGCTGCTAGGCGAGCGGGTGCGGTACGACTTGCGCCGGCAGATGTTCAACCATTTGCAACGGCTGTCACTATCGTACTACAGCAAAACACCGGTTGGCTGGATTATGTCGCGGGTTACCTCCGATGCCAGCCGCATCTCCGAACTGGTCACCTGGGGCTTGATCGACAGCACCTGGTCCATTCTCAACCTGGTTACCGCGGTGTTCTTTATGCTGCTGATCAACTGGAAACTGGCCCTGATTGTCGCCTTGATGCTGCCGGTGCTGGTGATCATTGCCGGCGAGTTCAAGAAGCGAATTCTGGTCGAGTTCCGGCGGGTGCGCAAGCAAAACTCAAAGCTGACCGGAGCTTACAACGAGAATATCACCGGGGTGCGGGTGGTCAAAGCCCTGACGCGTGAGGAAAAGAATCTGCAAGAGTTCGACGTGATGGCCACCAGCCTGTACCGCTCGGCATACCGGGCGGCCTGGCTGTCGGCCCTGTTCCTGCCGATGGTGCAGATCATTGGCGCCATCACCCTGGGACTGATCATCTGGTACAGCGGTTGGCAAATTCAGACTGGCGACATCACCATCGGCGGTATCCAGGCTTTTGTCTCGTATCTCACCTTTATGCTCTTCCCGATCCAGGAACTGGCCCGGGTTTACGCCGAAATGCAGAATTCAGTGGCGTCGGCGGAGCGGGTTTTCTCGCTGATCGACGCCGAACCGGAGATTGTCGACCGGCCCAACGCCGTCGATCCGAGCACAATCAAGGGCGACATCGAGTTCGAGCAGGTCGACTTCTACTACGAACCGGACAAACCGGTGCTGACCGGCTTCAATCTGACGGTACGCCAGGGTGAGACGATCGCTCTGGTCGGCCCGACCGGCGGCGGTAAATCGACTATCGTCAACCTGCTCTGTCGCTTCTACGAGCCAAAGGGTGGCGTCATTCGCATCGGCGGTTTGGATTACACCTCGCTGAGCCTGCAGGCGCTGCAATCCCGCATCGGCATGGTGCTGCAAACACCCCACCTCTTCTCCGACACCATTCGGGAGAACATCCGCTACGGCCGGCTCGACGCCACGGATGCAGAGGTCGAGGCGGCGGCCCGGCTGGCTCACGCCGACGAGTTCATCACGGCGATGGCCAACGGCTACGATGAGCAGGTCGGCGAGGGCGGCAATCTGCTCTCGACCGGCCAGAAGCAGTTGATCAGCCTGGCCCGGGCGGTGTTGGCCCAGCCGGAAATCTTCATCATGGACGAGGCCACCAGCTCGGTTGACACGCTGACCGAGGCGCTGATCCAGCAGGGCATGGCCAATTTGATGGCCGGCCGGACCAGCTTCATCATCGCCCACCGGCTGTCAACCATCAAAAAAGCCGACCGGATTCTGGTCATCGAGGCTGGGCGCATCACCGAGATGGGCAGCCACGACGAGCTGATTCGGGCCAGAGGCCATTACTTCTCCCTATACACCAAGCAGTTCCGCCAGGCGCCCCAGTACGAGCTGGACCAGATGTTTGCCCAAGCGCTGGCGGCGTAAGTGGATGGTAGGTCACGCTGGAAAATGACTGAGAACCTCCGACCACCAACGTGACCTACCGCCTGTCATCTCAATAAGCCGCAAATTTTAACTCTTTTCCTAAAAATTTCAAACCCGATTCAAACCGACGTTTGATATACTTTAGCGTGGCTACAGAAATTGCTCAAGACTGCTCTTTAAAAATGTAGCGCCAGGGGAGATTGATACCGGATGAAATCTTTGAGTATTTTACTTTGTGGTGGTGATGCGCCGGCATTGCAACGGAAAGCTAAAGTGCTCGCTGCTGAAGGTTTAATGGTTAAGATCAGTACCGATTTGATCGATAATCTCTGTTTTTCACAACAAGAATGGGATTTCTTGTTGATAGACCTGGATGGGCTTAACAGCTTTCTGCGGAGTGTACTGCCGGCAGTTAGTCGAAACTTTCCAAATCTGCCGATAATTGGCCTCTCAACCAAGACCAGTGAGGATATTGATCCGCTGCAAGTTGGTTATGGATTGGAACTTGATGATTATCTGTTTGAGCCCCCCCGGCCGGAAGAATTGATCGTTCGATTTCCGCAAGTAGCAGCTCGATACTTATGTGACACCGGTTCATTAGCTCCACCCGGCACTCAACCCTTTGCCAGTTAGCCAAAAGTGACCGGCGCTTTTCGCTCAAAGCAGGGCGTTCCGGTAGAATGTATAAGCGTCAGTCACCTGCCCTCAATGTGAGCCAAAAATACAAAGCCCCGGTTGCTTTCAACACGGGGCTTGTTTTTTCGTCACAGAGTTTGGTTGAGATCGGCCATTAGTTGGGTGTCGGGGCCACCACCTGTGTCGCTGTTGGGGTAGGTTCAGGCGTTGGTTTGGGCGTCGGCAGCACGAAGGGAGTTCTGGTGGGGGTGGGAGTATCGGTTGGAGTTGGGGCCGGTGTATCAGTGGCAGGCGGCGAAACGGATTGCTCGCCGGTACCTCCCTCCACCGGTACTTCCTGAGATTGGTCCTCGGTGGGCCCACCATTGTCGCCACCGCCCCCTAGAAACAGATTCGCCGCAGCCAGGCCGGCCAGAACCACGACAATCAACAACGCCACCAGGGCAATCAGCACAACCCTCAGACTGAGACCGCAACCCTGCCTTGTCTTTTGTTTCTTTTGCTGGGCGCCGGCCATAGTGCTGGGTAGTTTGATCTCCTCATCAGCCAGGGAATCGTCATCCGTAAGCACAAATTCATCAATAAAGGTACTATCCGGCGTCTCGATCTTGTCGATTTCAATCAGTTCATCCAGAATCAAGTGAGGATTAAAGGAGCCGGCTTTTAGAGCCGCCGCCCCTCTTTGGGCGATGTGATTCGACGGATTGAGGGCCAGCACGTTCTCCAGACAAATTTCGCGATCCTCATCACTATCCACCACCGCGCTCAACCACAACCAGACTTCTTCGTCATTTTCATCGATCTCAAGGAGTTCTTCCAGAATCTGGCGTCCATCTTCCAAATTCCCCAATCTGATAGCTTGGATGGCATCTTCTAATGTTGACATCGGCTGACTCCCAGCTGATAAGATGGCCTTAGCTCACCGATTTCCGGTTCTTGATCAGGCTCAACTGCATTATAACACCAAGCCAACGACTATGACAAGTTAAATTGCCGTGGGATATGGGATAAGCCAGACCCGCCACAGTTTCATGGGGATATCGATACTGAGTCCAGGGTAAAGTGGGTTACACCCAAGAGTTCGGGCTGGCTTGCAGCAGCCGGCTCAGTTGGCGGAGATTTGAGCGCTACGCCTAGCTTATACCTGCCAGGCGGGATATCGGCCGCAACAGGTAAGTCCACTTTATCCTGGACCCAGTAGCCGGCCGGCCACTGGCTGGTGGGCCACTCACCACCAATCGGCTCGACTACCGGCCAGAGGTAGAGAGGCGTCTCGAGGGCATTTTCGGCGGCCAGATAAAAATGCAAACCGTAATTTTGCTGTGGCTGTTGCCGAACCTGCCAATGGAGCGTCAGGGAGAGCATGTCGCCTGGTTGGACGTGTGGGTTATCCAGCCGGTAACCACGCAGGAGCAAATCCGGCGACTCGAGCTGCGCTGCGCCGGCAGGGATTGGATTGGGCAGACGATCCGGCTCGATCAGGCGGGGTGTGTCGGCCAATGGTATCGAGAGCGTGGTTAGCGGGATCATTGTTTCGCCGCTTGTCGTGGGCAAGGCCTGGCCACCGTTACGATTGACCAGTTCGACCGTTAGCCGGTACACGCGAGGCGGTAAATCGCCTGGCAGGCGCATGGTGAGCAGTTGCCAGGCTTGCACACCCGGCTGCCAATAGACCGGCGGCAACCCCAGCCCATCGGCCTCAAGCCACAGATGGCCCTGCTGATCCCAGAGTCGAGCCAAAAAGGTGT
>CAYZHI010000328.1:0-4218 GCA_964477335.1 uncultured Caldilineaceae bacterium
CATCGCCGGTTATGATACAGTGACCGAAGCCCGGCAGGTTCGCCGCCTGATTGGCCTGTTGACCGAGTTCCCCGGCCTCTATTTGCGGATGAAGGGGCTGGATTATTTGAACTTTTTCGGTGAACTGCAAGGGATGCCCCGCCCCCTCATTCGTCACCGCAGCGAGGAATTACTTCAGCGTTTCCAGTTGTGGGATGCCCGCAACAAGCAGGTCGGCCAATACTCCAAGGGGATGAAGCAAAAGCTGACCCTGGTGCGAGCGATGCTGCATGATCCTCAGGTACTGTTTTTAGATGAACCCACCTCGGCTATGGACCCCCACAGCGCCAAGCTGGTGCGCGATGCCATTATCGACCTCCGCCGCGAACAGCGAACGATTGTTCTCTGCACTCACAATCTGGCCGAAGCCGAGCAGTTGGCCGAACGGATTGCTATTGTCAGTCAGGGGCGAATCATAGCCCAGGGCCGCACCACCGAGTTGAAGCAGCGCCTCTTGGGTGATCCCATTATGGAAATTCGCCTGGCCGAACCGCTCAACGGGCTGGTCAGCAATCTGACCGAGCGGGTAAATGTGGTCAGCTATGGTCAGGATTGGATCAGGTACAGCGTGCCCAATCCCGCTGAGTTCAACCCCTGCTTGCTGGCCGAACTGGCCCGCCAGCAGGTCCCGGTGGTCACCCTCAGTGAAGTGCCGCGTAGCCTGGAAGAAGTCTATCTGCGCATTGTCGAGACCGGCGTGGCTCCGTTAGTCTCGTGGCCAGATGGGCGGGCGAGCCGGGAGTAAGCAGCAATGGCTGTACAATCACTACCCCGGCAGGAACGTAGCAGTCTGGAGACCGCCCTGGTTATCACTCGTCGCGAAATGTGGGACAGTTTTCGGGACTGGCGCATCATGTCGCCCATCCTCATCTTGACCCTGGTTTTTCCCTTTTTGATGGATTTGACCTCGCGCTGGGCCACTAACTGGGTCTCTCAATTCACCGACCCGCTGCTGGTGGAACGGCTCAACCCCTTTTTGCTGCTGGTGGTCGGTTTTTTCCCGATCTCCTTCTCGCTGATTATCGCTCTGGAATCTTTTGTGGGCGAAAAGGAGCGGAACAGCATTGAACCGCTGCTGTCGATGCCGGTCAGTGATTTTGAACTCTACCTGGGGAAATTGCTCTCGGCGCTACTGTTGCCGCTGCTGGCCGCCTATTTGGGCATCACCGTATTCTTGATTATGCGCCTGACGACCACGCCCCCCTGGGTGCCCTCGCCTGATTTAACCATTTTGATGTTCTTGTTGACCACCGCTGAAGCGCTGGTCATGGTTTCCGGGGCGGTAGTTGTCTCCAGCCAGACCACCAGTGTGCGCGCTGCCAATCTACTGGCCAGCTTCATCATCATTCCGATGGCGCTGCTGGTGCAGGCCGAAAGCGTGGTCATGTTTTATGCTGAGTATCAAGCCTTGTGGTGGTTTGTAGCCGGCTTGCTGGTGGTCAACGTAATTCTGGTCCGCATGGGTATTCGCCTGTTCAATCGCGAGGATATTCTTTCCAAAGAGTTGGACGAACTCAATCTCAAGAATATCTGGCGAGACTTCAAAGGCTACTTGCTGCGCCCGCCTGAACTGGCCAGCCAACGCGGCCAACCAGCCGTTGGTAGATTTAACCCACTCCGGATTTACACCCACGATATTCCCCTGTTATTGAAACAGCAAGCTTTACCATTGGGGGTGATTTTGTTGGTTACCCTGGTTGGGGTGGGCTTGGGAATGGCCTTTGCCCGGCAGCATCCCATTCCCCCCGAAGCCTTTCCGCTGCATGAAATCTCAGAGGAGACCTTTGAGGCGATCAATCAATTCCGCCTTCTACCCGAAATCTCGACCTCATTCATCTTTTTCAATAATTTGCGGGTAGTGCTGCTGGCCGGTTTGGTGAGCTTCTTCTCCTTTGGGGCGCTCACGCTCATCCTGACGCTGATCAATGTGGGCCTGGTCAGTTTCATCGTGGCCCAGATCATTGTCCTGGGCTACAATCCCTGGCTCTTTTTGGCCACCTTTATCTTACCGCACGGATTGGTGGAGATTCCGGCGGTGTTGTTGGGGATGACCTTTGCCCTGCGTATCGGCGCAGCCATGGTCTCGCCGCCGGCCGGGCTTGATATTGGCCAGGGGGTATTGTTGACTACGGCCAACTTTGTCAAAGTCCTCATCTTTTTGGTCATTCCCCTCTTACTGCTGGCTGCCTTCATTGAGGCTAATATAACCCCGCAACTGGTGCTGGCAGTTTACGCCGGGCAGTAAGTCAAAAATAAAGACACCCGGAGTTTCAAAAACTCCGGGTGTCTGTGACTGGTTAGGGATTTAACCAAACCAGGGCGGCAGCAAGTCGGTGATCTGGATCAAATCAAGGTAGTCGGCCACGATCAAGAGAAAGACGATAATGAAGACAATCGCCAGGGTAACGCCGGCCACCCCGGCAAACCAGACCCGTCCGCGCATCGGGGACTGAACCGGCCCATCCTCTGCCCCAGCGAGAGCGGCCGAGGTAACAGAATGGATATTCTCAGGGGAAGTTGCGCTGTCCTGAAATCTGAGTCTGATAATATTTCCCAGTTCAATTACGTCACCGTGATGGAGTCGAAATGGGCCGGTAATTTCTACTCCATTAACAACCGTGCCGCCCGGCCCCCCCATATCTTGCAGCACCCAATATTTGTTACGTAATTCCATACTGGCATGGATCGGGTCGACCTCGGCCAGCTCTAAAACCAGGTCGTTATCCCGGCCTGAGCCAATCAGAAGCCGTTGAGTCGCCAGCTCAAACTCTTCGACCAGAGTCTCTTCGCCGTCAATCAGTTGGTAGATGACAAGTTTAGCCATAGTAATTCTTATGCTATAGAGTCATTTTGCTTCGCTGCCCTGGCAAAATCAGGGTCATTTTCTACAAATTTCAGCGCCGTCGCTCGATCTGTGACCAGCCCCATAGCCTGGGCCTCTTTCAGCCGGCTCAGCAGCAAGCCGATGGCTCGACCCTCCTTAAGCCCAAGCTGTTCGATCAGGTCCCGTCCGGTTAATAATAGCGGCGGGTTGACCAGTTCCTGACGCTCCGTAAAGTAGGCTGTCAGGAGTTGATTGAGTACCTCGCCGAGCGCCTGCTGGGGGACTTGGCCTGTGGTCGAAGTTGGCCGGTAGGTGGCCTGCTGGTCGGCCAGGGCATGCAGAGCAACAGCGATACCGGCTGAATAACCTGGCCCGGTCGTATCCCGGAAAAAGCGGTAAATCGCCCGCCGGCTGATCTTACCACCGTCTTGGGCTAACAGCAAAGGACGCAGATGATGCGCGACAATGGTCTCGACAAAGCCGGCGGCCTGGTTGCTGAAGTTGAACGACTTCATGGCCCGGCTGACTAGCTTGGCGCTGGCCTGTTCGTGCCCCAAGAAACGAATCTGGTGATCGTGGTCTTCGGTGTGACTGAGGGGCTTGCCGGCGTCGTGCCAGAGCAGGGCCACAGGGATAAGCTGTTGCAGGCTCAGTTCGCCGGTTATCTGTTCGGCCAGATAGGCTTTGACGGTGGGCTGGAACTCGGCTGGAATTGCCGGCAGTCCCTCCTTGAGCATCTGCGCCCAGGCTTCCAGCGCCGTGACGGTATGCTCGAAGACATCCAGATAGTGCGGCGGTCCCTGCTCCACACCCGTCAGGGCCGCAACTTCCGGCAAAAAGGGCGACAGAACGCCTAAACGATGGAGCATTTGAACAGCTTGACCGGGGGCCGGAGTGTTGAGCAGTTTTAGCAATTCATCGCGCTGCCGCTCCGGCGACGCGCTAATTATCTGGGACGCCGCCTGGCAAAGTTGCTGCTGGCTGTCCGGCTCAATTGCAAAACCGAACTCGACGGCCTGCCGAACCGCCCGCAAAACCCGCACCGGATCGCGTTGGAACGCCCCGGGCGCAGCGACTCTGAGCTGTCCCCGGCTCAAATCAGCCTGGCCGCCCAGCGGATCGATCAGTTGCGGCGGATCGGTCAGGCTGAGAGCCATTGCGTTGATGGTGAAATCACGATCCTGAAGGTCCGCCAGTAAAGAAGCGCCGCGCAACGTGGCAAAGTCAAGGTGGCTCTTTTTTTGGCCAGCGCCGGCCGGCGGCTGCCAGATAACCCGGCCAACCCCGCGCTCCGCATCGAGCGGCTGCGCGATCCCCGCCGCCTCCGCCGCGGCCGCGATGAACTCGCGGGTGCC
>CAYZHI010000329.1:0-4188 GCA_964477335.1 uncultured Caldilineaceae bacterium
CCAGTCCGGCCCGGCCGGCCGGGCCGGGTAACGCTCCTCCACCAGGTAGCGATCGGTGTTGCCCTGAACAAAAAAAGCCTTCTCAAATTGTTGCAGCAGCTTCAACACCCCAACCGGGTCGGGGCCAAAAACGGCCAAATCACCCAAGACTAACACGGCCTCGGCTCCTCCGACCGCGGCCAGATCAGCCAGCACTGCCCGCAGCGCCAGGCTGTTCCCGTGCATATCGGCCATCACGGCCAAAGTCTTCATTCTTCCACGCCTCCCTCGGCAATTGTAGTTAAGTTGGCAAATTCACAACTCGATGATTCCATCGGTTTAGTTCAGTCGTGCGGCTTCCTTGGCCTGACCCTGGCTGGCAGGCGACTGATTGAGCAAATTTTCAACCGTAGCAAAGAATTCATAGGCTGGAAAACCGGTTAACAACACTCCATCGGCCCCGGCGGCAATGGCCATACGCTGCTGAAAGCTGTTATCAGCCAGCACAAGACACTTACAGCGGGGCGGCGGTTGACGGCTTTTAACCTGCTTAATGGCGCTCCAGATATCCTGGTTCATCAGGCTGGCATCCAGGAGAACCAGAGTTTGAGGGTGGTGCGATATCCTGGCCAGCACGCTGATGTCATCACCCAACGGTTCAATGGTCCCAATTTCGGGGATCGCTCGCAACAGGGCGATTAGACCATCTCGGATCCGACCGGGCCGGGCCACCACAAAAGCGATAAATTGATCTTTCATCTATTTCCTCCCATCAAAAAACGCGACTCGTCCCCATGTGGTACATTGAAGCATATCATTTTATTAAGGTAAACACAGCGGGAAAATAACGCCTTATCAATAAAAAAAAGACCACTTTAACAGTGGTCTGAGTTACGTATAAATGATCCAGATACTACGTAAAATTACTCCCTGGTCATCATTACTTTTTGGTTGGCGCTAAACAGCCCTCACCGGCAAGATTTTCTGAGTTACCAGTTTACTCCGGATGCAGGTCGGCCAGGCCGCGGCGCAAGGCGTATAGAGCCGCTTGGGTGCGGTTAGCCAGATGTAACTTGTCCAGGATATTGCTGACATGCTTGCCGACTGTCCGTTCGCTGATGGATAGTTTGTCGGCAATCTCCTGGTTGGCCAAACCCTGGGCCACCAGGCGCAGCGTCTCTAATTCCCGCTCACTGAGCGGTTCTTCAGACAAGGGCAACCCCGATGGCTGGTTCAACTCCCGGATCAGTTTCAGGGCAACGGTGGGATGCAACGTAGGTTGGCCCTGATGGACATCCCGAATAGCCTGGAGCAACTGCTGCGGCGACGAATCTTTCAACAGATAACCCAAAGCCCCGGCTTTGATGGCGGCAAAGACTTTGTCATCGTCGCTGAAGCTGGTCAGCACCAGAATGCGGGCCTGGGGATTCTCTGCCTTGATGGCCCGGATAGCCTCCAGACCATCTTTACGGGGCATGATCATATCCAGTAGAATGACGTCGGGCGCTAACGACCGGGCCAGAACAACCGCCTCCTCGCCATCGGCAGCTTCACCTACCAACTCCAGGCCAGGTTTGGCTGTGATCAAAGTCCGCAGCCCCTCACGGACAATGGCATGATCATCAGCAATCAGAATGCGAATATTTTGTGGCTCACTCATAGCGATACCTCTTATTAATAATCCGTAACTCTAACTTCAATAGTAGTACCGTGGCCCGGAGTTGACCGGATGATCAGCACTCCGTGCAGCTTGTTAACCCGTTCCCGCAGACCGCGCAGCCCCAGCCCGCCCTTGTTGTCCACTTCAGCCGGATCAAATCCGTAACCGTTATCCTCGATAGCTAATGCCACTTCCTCTCCCACCCGGCGTAAATAGACAGTCACCAGAGTCGCCCCGGAATGTTTCAAGGCATTGTTCAGGGCCTCCTGAGTTATCCCGTAAAGTTCCTGTTCTACCGCCAGCGGCAACTCAACCAAATCTTCCACGATCAACCGGGCAGTGATGCCGGCCCGCCGCTCTACCGCAGCCAGGCGTTGGTGCAAGGCCCCGACCAACCCTTCCCGTTCCAGGTCGATGGGCCGGAGCTCATAAACCATCAACCGCATCTCTTTCAAGGCCTGTTGGGCCGTTTCGCCGATACGAGTGAGGTTGTGCTGAACCGGCTCTAACTGGCCGTTTCTGGCCTGCTCGAGCCCGCCTTCGGCAAAGAGCGTCAGGCTGTAGAGTGATTGGGTCACCGAGTCGTGCAGTTCACGGGCCAGTCGCTCCCGCTCGGCCAGCACGGCCGCTTCACGAGCCTGTTGCCGCAGCCGGATATTCTCCAACGCTACTCCCATCTGGTCGGCCACGGTACTCAAAAGGGCCACATCTTCCAGGTTGAACTGCTTCGCTAACCGGCCAAAGATGGTTACCACACCTAAGCGTTGCCCGGCGATTCGAATGGACGCGCCGACAAAGGTTTGCAAACCGGCCGGCAAACTGGCACCGGCCAGAAGCGGGGCAGAGGCCAGGGTAGGCAGTACCAGCGGTTGATTCTGGCCGAGCACCCGGCTGAGCAAGCCGTTGCCGGTTAAGATAGCCTCAACCTGCTCCACCTCGCCGGCAGTCAAGCCCTGCTGAGCCACCAATTGGAACTGCTGTTCGGCCTTGCGCTCGCTAAGCCAGATAAGCCCAACGTCGCTGCGCAAAGCGGTCAGCACCTGCCCCAGGGCCTGGGCCAGCATAGCCGGCAACTCCAGGGCCTGGCTGGCTACAGCGGTAACTTCGTACAGGGCCGATAGCTCCCGTGTCCGGTCGATCACCCGTTGCTCCAACTCCTCGGCATGGCGCTGCACCTGTTCATACAGTTGGGTCTGGCGGATGGCAATGGCCAATTGATCGGCAATCTGTTGGGCCACCTCCTGATGTTCCGCGGAAAAGACTCCGGTTTTGGTTGCCGACAGATTCAGCGTACCGATCAACTCGGCGTGGTAGATCAGGGGCACGATCATAATTGAAACCCGGCGAACCTCACTTACTTCAATCTGCTTTAGCTGCTCTTCTCCAAATATCAACACCTGACCTGCTTGCAGCGGCTCAAACCATTCTCGTGGTATATTGACTTGATCAAGTTTAATCGGGTCACCTGGCGGCAACAGACCGGCAACTTCATCATAACCGGCGGCCATCACAATCTCAGTGGAGGTCTCGTTCAAAACTCTGATTGAAACTCGACTGCAAGGGATAATCCGGCGGATACGATTGACCACAACCTGACCAATAGCCTCCACCGATTGGGCCGAGAGAATCCCATGCTCAATCTCCCGCAACATCTCCAGCCGTTCCGAGTAACGCAGGATGATCTCTTCGTCTGCCTTGCGAGCGGTAATATCATAGATGACGCCATAGATAATTATGGCCCCATTGCGGGGCTCCACCCGCCCACTATCGCGCACCCAGATCACCCGGCCGTCGGCCCGGATCAGGCGGTATTCCGACTCGCTAGAGCGGCCCTGCTCAAACTGGGCCAACTGGGCAGCTGCGATGGCCCGGTCGGCCGGGTAGATAATCTGCTCCGACCAAAAAGACCAGTCGGCTAAGAGCTTATCCGCCGAATAGCCAGTGAGTGTTTCGACATTGGGCGAAATATACTGGTTAATGTGTTCGCCGGCGGCAGTAATTTCAGTCACGTAGATGTGGTCGCTGATCGAAGTAATAACCTGGCGAAACTGGGCTTCACTCTGCTGCAGTTTTTGGTTGGCCAGTTCGAGTTGGACGGTCCGCTCACCGACCAGCTCCTCCAGATGGTGGCGATAACGGGCCAGTTCCAATTCGGTTCGCTTGCGTTCGCTAATATCACGGCTAACGCCCAAAAAGCCGCTAAAATTACCGCAGTCATCAAATAGCACTTTTACCAGGGCTTCAGTCCAAACCGTGGAACCATCCTTGCGCGGCTGCTCCAATTCAAACGCGGCCGGTTCGAGTCGAAAATGCTGGGCGCCTTGTTCAATTTGGGGCATAGTTGCCATCAAGGCGGCTTGCATTATTTGCAATGAAGCGGGAGTCAACGCTTCGGCAGGGCTTTGAGCCAATACTTCCGGCGCCGTATAGCCACGTAGCCGCTCCACCGACGGGCTGACATAGGTAAATTGCCCCGCCGGACTCATCGTCCAGACCACATCAACCATATTTTCGGCCAGCAGCCGGTAACGGGCTTCGCTCTCCCGTAG
>CAYZHI010000330.1:0-4184 GCA_964477335.1 uncultured Caldilineaceae bacterium
TGTAGGGGTCAGAATGATATTGAACAGTTGGAGTCAAGGCTTTAGCCGGTAATTCAGCCCTGGAACCGGCTGAAGCCTCCACTCCAGTGGCATAAATTTTTCCCCGGTGTTCAAAATGTTATTGACCCTTACATTTTTCGAAGTAATTCCCTCTTTTTCTCCTACCTATATGTCCCAACTGTTTTACGCTTACAATTGAATTGTAACTTCAGGGCATAATTGAGATCAAACTAATGTGGTCCCACCCCAGAATAAGGGTTGCTTCTTACTGCGCTTGAATTGCCTCAACCAGCGCCGCGCCCTGATGCAAGGCTTGTTCATTATCCTTGAGCAAGGCAACTTTGGCCGGCGGTAAATGGTCTCGCATCGCCTGAATAACCGTGGCCAGGGGCAGGATTTGGCTTGTCGCTACCAGCGCGCCTAACGCAACCATGTTGGCTACGGTGGGGTTACCTATTTCCTGGGCAATGTCATTGGCCGGAATGGCTATGTAGGTCAGGTCGGTTCGCCGGGGGAGCGCCTCAATCATCGAGCTGTTATAAACCAGCAGGCCCCCGGCTTTAACCAGTGGTTCAAACTTCTCCAGCGAAGGGGGGTTGAAAACAAGGGCTATCTGCGGGTGCCGGACCACCGGCGCGCCAATCTCTTCATCGCCGATGATGACGGTGACATTGGCCGTGCCGCCCCGCATCTCCGGGCCGTAGCTCGGCAGCCAGGTGACATTCTGCCCGTTGGCGATGCCGGCATAGGCCAGCATTTGCCCGGCAAAGAGGATGCCCTGCCCCCCAAAGCCGGCAATAATGATTTCTGTTTGCATAATTTTGACCCCCTTTTGAAGATGTCAATTCAGATTCTTGACGATATCGGTCACCTTGTAATCAGCCAGGGGATAGTAGGGCACCATATTTTCCTTGAGCCACTCCAGGGCCTGTCTGGGCGTCAACTTCCAGTTGGTCGGGCAGGTTGATAAAAACTCGACCAGCGAAAAGCCGGCCCCGCTCATTTGAACGCGGAAGGCCCGGCGAATGGCTTTTTTGGCCTGCTTGATGGTCAGGATATCATAAACGGCGCAGCGGGAAACGTAGGCTGCCCCCGGCAGAGCGGCGATCAACTCGGCGACGCGAATCGGTAGCCCGGTTAGCTCAATATCCCGGCCGGTTGGCGAGGAGGTGGTCACCTGACCGGGGAGAGTCGTGGGGGCCATCTGGCCGCCGGTCATCCCGTAAATGGCGTTGTTGACGAAAAAGATGGTGATATTTTCGCCGCGAGTAGCCGCCCAAACTGCTTCGGCAATACCGATGGCCGCCAAATCCCCATCGCCTTGATAGGTGAAGACAATCTTATCGGGCTGGACTCGTTTGAGGCCGGTGGCCATAGCCGGGGCGCGGCCGTGGGCGGCTTCGGCGCTGTCAACGTCGAGATAGTTGTAGAGAAACACGGCGCAGCCAACCGGGGCGACGGCAATGGTCCGTTCCCGAATACCCAGTTCATCGATCACTTCGGCAATGAGCTTGTGAATGAGGCCGTGGCTGCAGCCGGGGCAATAATGCGTGGCCACATCCAGTAGCGTCTCCGGTCGCTGGTAAACGATCTGTTCAACCCATGTCTCGGCCATGTTCAAAACTCCTTTCCTGATGGCGTCAGGCCGCCCGGCGTTGGCGCCAATCGGTTGGATAGGCCCGTCGCGGCCAGAGCCGTCGTTTGAAATCATTCAAGCGCGTCAGGATTTCGTCTGGCCAGGGCACCATCCCGCCGGTGTGACCTAGAAAATCAACCGGCGCGGCGCCCTTAACGGCCAGCCGAACGTCTTCAACCATTTGGCCGGCGTTCATCTCCACCACCAACACCGCTGCCATCGAGCCGGCCAGCTCCTCCAGCCGCGCTGTGGGGAAGGGGAAGAGCGTGATCGGTCGTAACAAACCGACCCGCAGCCCCTGCTGCCGGGCCTGGTGAATGGCAGTTTTGGCAATGCGGGCCACGGTGCCAAAGGCCACCAGCAGGATATCGGCGTCGCCGGTCATAAACTCTTCGTAACGGGTCTCCCAGCGGCTAAGGCGTTTGAGTTTGGCTTGCAGCCGTTGATTGACCCGCTCCAGCGCCTCGCTCTCCAGGTAGACGGAAGTAATGATATTTCTGGGGCGACCCTTAGCGCCCGTCAACGCCCAAGCGGGTCGCTTGGCCGGGAGCTCTTGCAGCGGCGGCAGTTCGGCCGGTTCCATCATCTGGCCGATAATGCCATCCCCGGCCACAATGACGATGGTCCGATACTTTTCGGCCAGGTCGAACGCCAGGCCGGTCAGGTCAACCGCCTCCTGGACTGACGCTGGGGCCAGCACCAGGCTGTGGAAATCGCCGTGACCGGCGCTCTTGGTCAGTAAATTATAGTCTGACTGGCAGGGCTGGATATTGCCCAGGCCGGGTCCACCGCGCATGATATCCACCAGCACCACCGGCACCTCGGAGCAGGCAATATAGGACAAGCCTTCCTGCATCAGGCTAATGCCCGGCCCCGATGAGGAACTCATCACCCGCACCCCGGCGCAGGCCGCCCCATAGACCATATTGATGGCGGCCAGTTCACTTTCGGCCTGCAAAAAGAGCCGGTTGAGTTGAGGCATACGCAGGGCCATATGTTCCAGCAACTCCGTCTGCGGGGTAATGGGATAGCCAAAGTAAGCCTGGCAGCCGGCCCGGATGGCCGCCTCGGCGATAGCGATATTGCCTTTGAGTAGTTCTTTGCCCATCGATCTCACCTTTCCGGCCTGGCGGCAGCCGTAACCGCGACGGTAATGATTGATTTAGCCTTAACCTCCCGATAAACGGTGATGCCTGCTTCGGGGCAGATCATGGCGCAGAGCATGCAGCCGGTGCAGCGCCCTTCCGGGTCGACAAAGCTGGCTGGCCGGTAACCCTTACTGTTGAAACGGTCGGCCATGTCAATCAACTCGTACGGACACACCAGCCTACAAAACTCGCAGCTTTTACACCTTTCTTCATTGATGACAATGCGTCCTCGGGCCATTGCTACCTCCTTTCAATGTAATGACAGCAGCATCCGCCCATCCAGAGCCATAACCCCCTCTCCTTCCGCCAGCACGAGTAAGGGGTTGATCTCGACCTCTTCAATCTGTGAAAAATCAAGGGCCAGTTGGCTCAACCGGAGGATGCAGTCGGCCACGGCCTCGATATCTGACCGGCCGCGACCACGCAAACCGGCCAGTAACCGTCCGGCCCTGGTTTCGTGAATCAGGGCCAGAGCTTCGCGCCGGTTGAACGGAGCCACCCGAAAGCTGACATCGGCCCATAACTCCACGAAAATACCGCCCAGTCCGAACATGATGAGTGGCCCAAACTGGGGATCACGGCGCATCCCCACGATGACCTCGTGGCCCGCCGGAGCCATCGTTTCAACCAACACCCCATCCAGACGGGCCTCTGGTCTGGCCTGACCGGCCAGCCCCAGCATGTGGCCGTAGGCCGTCGCTACGGCCGCCGGGCCGGCAAGGTTCAACTTTATGCCGCCGGCTTCGGATTTGTGGAAGATATCGGGCGAGACAACCTTTAAGGCCACGGGGTAGCCCAGTTTGTTGGCGATGTCAACTGCCTCGTAGGGGTTGTGAGCGACCTGGCCAGGAATGACCGGGATGCCGTAGGCGGTCAAAATTGGCCTGACGGCGGCTTCGCCCAACGTCCGGCTCGAATTGGCGTTGGCCAGCAGGCGGGCAACCGCCCGCCGGTTTACCTCAAATTGCGGCGGCGGTTCGATGTGATTGTGGTCGCGCCAGCCGGCGTAGTGGACCAGCGCGCCCAGCGCCCGGCAGGCTGTTTCAGGAAAGGGGTACATCGGGATGCTATGCTGGTGGAGAATCTGGCGGGCCTCGTTAACGCTGTGGTCGCCCAGAAAGCAGGTCAACACCGGCTTGGCCGCGTTTTTGGCTACCCGGCAGATTTTGTGGGCTGCCTCGGTCGGATCGAGTAAGAGATGGGGGACCACAATCACCAGTACAGCCTCGACGTTGGGATCAGCCAGGATAACCGGCAGGGCAAATTCGTACTCGTCCGGGCCGGCGCCGCCCAGCATATCCATCGGATTGGCGAGCTGGATAGCCGGGTCGAGTCTAGCCTGCAGGCGACTCTTGGCGGCTGATGTTAATTCGGGCAAAACCAGCCCCTGCGCGGCCAGG
>CAYZHI010000331.1:0-4174 GCA_964477335.1 uncultured Caldilineaceae bacterium
CACCCTTGTCGCTCAGATCATAGTGACGGTAACCGTGGGAGCCAAACTCCATCCCGGCTTGATGCATCTCTTTGACCATCTCCCAGGTGAGATAACTGAGGTTGTAAGTGTCGATCACCTGGGTAAAGACAAAAAAGATACCGGTGTAGCCGTATTTCCGCAGCAAGGGGAAGGCATTTTCATAATTGTCACGATAGCCGTCATCAAAAGAGATGATGACAGGCTTAGGCGGTAGGGTAGTGTGCCCGCTGAGGGCGTAGGCCAACTCCTTCATTGTGACGGTTTCATAACCGGCCTGGCGCAGATAGGCCAGGTGCTCCTCAAACTGCGCCGGGGTTACCGACAGGTCGCGCCGGATAGCATCAGCGCCCTCCGGCGGGGTAGAGACATAATGGTACATGAGAATCGGCACCGAGGCGGTTGCGCCTTCACCGAGCGGGGTTGGTTCAGGGGTGGGGGTAGGGGTATCGGTGGGCGTATTGGTCGGCAGGGGCGTATCGGTTGGGACGGGCGTGTTGGACGGCGAGTCCGTCGGCGTCGGAGTGCGGGTTGCGCTGGCGGTAAAGGTCACCGTCGGGCTGAAGGTTGGTAAGGGGGTGCGAGTAGGGCTGGGCATAGAGGTAACAACCCGGCTGGACGAAGCCGCGGCCTCGCTGCGGCTGACCCCCTTAACATTTAGCCAACCGACACCCAGTTGAAAAGCTACGACCAGTACCAGTATTAGCGTGACAAACCAATAACGGCGCAGCGCCCGTTTAATTGACCCCAAAATCTGTACCTCGTTACAGCCACTCGACTGACAGGATTAATCAAGCCAAACCGAAAGTATACGTTGAGTCGAAAACAGTGTCAAAGTAGAAGCAGCGACTCTGGTTGAACTTCAATCCGGCTCAAAATCGACCAGCTCACCGGAAGGGGCCAGCTTCTTGATGGACAATTCCGCCTGGTCCAACTGCAAGTTGCACTGTTTGGCCAGTTCCATCCCCCGCTGGTAAAGGGCCAGAGCCTCGGCCAGGGGTAGACTGCCTGCCTCCAGCCGCTGCACCGTCTGTTCCAACTCGGTGTAGGCTTCCTCATAGCTCAATTTTTGGATGTCGACTACTTCTTCTTTTTTCTTGCTCATAAGATTCCTGTGGTACGTTTTGCGTGCGCCGTGAAGCATTATGACTCACGTTTCACGTTTTACGTTTTAATTTTTACGTTTCACTGACCGTTGCCCCAAATTGACCATCGCTCACCTGGACAAGAATTTCGTCGCCTTGCCCCACCTGGCCGGTCTGCTGGACGACGGTTTGACCTTTCAGCACAATGGCATAGCCCCGAGTTAGGGTGGCCTGGGGATTGAGGGTGGCCAACCGGCCGGTCAGGGAGTTGAGCCGCTCTCGCTGCAAGGAAACGAGGTGTTGCCAGGTTCGTTCAGCCCGGCCAACCAGGCCATCGACCTGTTGCCGGGCGTTGTCAAGCTGAGCCTGGGGCGAGAGCCGGGCCAGCGCCCATTCCAGATGTTGTACCTGGCGGCGCGCCGCCGTGACAATCTGCCGGATTGCTGCAACCAGAGCCATTTGCTGGCCAACCACGAGACGAGCTAATTCAGCCCGGTCGGGTGTGGCTAACTCGGCGGCAGCGGAGGGGGTGGGGGCGCGGACATCGGCCACAAAATCGGCAATGGTAAAATCGATTTCGTGGCCCACCCCGGTGACAACCGGAATCGGACAGGCGGCGATGGCCCGAGCCACCCGCTCGTCATTGAAGGCCCATAAATCTTCCAGACTGCCGCCGCCGCGGGCCAAGATAATGACATCAACCGGCTGGCGGCTGATGGCGCGCAGGGCGGCCACAATTTGGGGCGGGGCATCCTCACCCTGCACCGGAGTAGGGGCCAAAATGACCTGGGCCAGGGAAAAACGGCGGTGGAGCACATTCAGAATGTCTCGGAGGGCCGCGCCGTCAGGAGAAGTAACCAGGCCAATAGCGCGCGGAAATTCAGGGAGGGGCTTTTTCAGGTCGGCGTCAAACAAACCGGCCGCCGCCAAACGAGCTTTGATGCGTTCGAACTCGGCGTAGAGGGCGCCCTGACCGAGCGGTTCCAGGTCATCTACATAGAATTGATAATTGCCGCCGGCCTCATAGATCGAGATACGGCCATGGGCCAACACTGCTTCGCCGTCGCGCTGGGGCAGATAAATCAACCGGCTGGCCTGCGACCGCCAGATTACACAGCGCAGGCTGGCGCCGGCGTCTTTCAGGGTGAAGTAGATGTGGCCGGAGGCGGCCGGCTTCCAGTTTGAAATTTCACCTTCAAGCCAGAGGTCTTGCAAGGTCAGATCGGCCTCCAGTTTTTGGCGGAGGTAAGCGGTTACCGCAGTGACCGTGAAAACCCGGGGCTCGAGTTCAAAGAGAGAAGGTTGCATGGGGAATTATCAATTTTCAATTATCAATTTTCAATTTTCAATTTTCAATCATACATAACAATCAATTTCAAGAGGCAAAGTTTTAAGGTTATGGTTGATAGGGTTCGATGGTGAACAGACCCTTGGTGGCCGGGTTTGTCTCTAATTGGGTCTGGAGAATCTGTTCGGCCTGGGAACGAGGCAACGGCGTCGAAACGAGACGGACCTGCTCCTCGGGTGGCACAGTCCCCTTGTGGAACGTCAGATAGGTATATTGGCCATCCATCGGGATTTCAAAACGGTAGCTCTCGATTTGCAGGATATAGGTGCCGATGACAGTAGCATAAAATTCAAAACCACCCGGCCCATATTCTAACTTAGTGCCGGTCGTTACCACAAACTGCCCTCCGGCCGGCGGCGTGACCAGAATAGGTACATTAGGTTCGCCCCAATCGCCCACAATCAACGGTAAACCGGGGCTGCGGCTGATTTCGACGGTTACGCCGGCGGGCAGCGTGAAGTCAACCCTGGTCTCCTGGCCAGCTGAGACAGTGATATTTTCTTTGACCAGGCCATAATCGGGCAATTGCAGCCGGTAAGCGCCGGGCGGCAGATCGGCGAAGCGATACGAACCGTTACTCTGGCTGGTTGTTTGCAGAGATTGCCCCTGGCCAGTCAAAACAACACGCACATTCGGCGCTGCCTGGCCGGTGGAATCGAAGATAACGCCGGAGATGACGCCAGTCTGAACGGCTGGCGGCGCGGTAATCGAGCTGAGCGTGACACCGGTGTAGTAATACCTGATGATTTGCTCGTAACTATAACCCTGATTGGCAAAGGCCTGGGCGCCATATTGGCACAGACCCACGCCATGGCCCTGTTTTTGGCCCTTATCCGGGCAGGGTACGCCGCGCAGGTAAGGCACGGGCGCGCCCTGGAAAACATCTTCATTATTAAAAGTGTGCCCGCCGCAGTTGGCCGAAAAGATACAGTTGGCAGTTTGGTTATTGTAGCGGGCAATAATGCCCTGCGTGGCCCGAATAGCCTCATCAGAGGCGGGGTGAATGCGAGCAGGATCGTAATTCTGGCAATGGGCGGGGCTGGTGCAGATGTCGGCGTTGGGGTGGCGGGGATGCTCGATGGCATATTGAGCATAGCTACGCGAAGCCACGGCCTGGGCTTTAACCGCTTCCGGCGACCACAGGGCCGGTATCTCGGCCGGCACTACCGCCCGGAGGTACTCTTCCAGGGGCATCACCTTGACCGCGCCGTCGGGGAACAACACCCGGATGGTTTGGTCCGGTTCCGGTTCCGGTTCCGGCCCGCATGGCCCCATTGGCCCGGTCAGGGGAACTTCAGCCATATTTTTGAGCCGGTTGAGGTGGTTGGATAGATTGAGAACTTTCTGTAACCACGAATTGGGCACGTTACCGGGACTGTTGGTGGGGTCATACCATAGAAAGTAGGTCAAAGCGAGAACGCGCGGGTCGCTGAGGCAATTTTCGGCAAAGTAGATGACCTGATCGGTGAAATCGGGATCAGAGGCGGCAAAGTTGCCGGCCTCGTCAATGATCATTTTGGCTTTCAGGCCGTAGCGGGTTTCAAACAACTTGAGGACGCGCCGCCAGCGAAAAGCATACCAGGAGGAAAGTTCGGGATCATAGAGCCACTTCTTGACCGACCCGCCAGCGTGTCCCCAGTAGGCGTGGAAAGTTAGGATGTTATCAAAATAGTCGCGCACCGTTTCATACAAATAATCGTAGCCGGCCCAGCCATCCGTAGGC
>CAYZHI010000332.1:0-4171 GCA_964477335.1 uncultured Caldilineaceae bacterium
CGCCGTGATGCTAGCCATGGGGTTGGGCGTGATCGTGGGTCTGTTGGCGGGATACTTTGGCGGAAAGACAGATTCCGTGGTGATGCGTTTCATCGACATCCTCATGGCTTTTCCGGCGATTCTACTGGCCATCACCATTGTGGCTTCTCTGGGACCGGGCCTGCGCAACTCGATGATCGCCGTGAGTATCGTGGGGATTCCCTACTATGCTCGCATTGTGCGCGGCAGCGTTTTATCGTTGCGCGAACAGGAATTTATTCAGGCAGCCCGAGTGATTGGGGGTAGCCATCGCCGGATCATTACCCGGCACATCTTTCCGAACACGCTGGCCCCGCTCATTGTGGCGGCTACCCTCGACGTGGGTTGGTTCATTATGGCCGCCGCCGGTCTTAGCTTCCTGGGCCTGGGCGCCCAACCTCCCACGCCTGAGTGGGGCGTGATGTTGAGCGAAGGCCGCCAATTCATTCGCAACGCCCCCCACCTCTCCATTCTGCCGGGTACGGCCATCTTTCTGGTGGTTTTGGCCCTCAATTTCCTGGGCGATGGCCTGCGCGATGCCCTGGACCCCCGCTTGCGGGAGTAATAGGCTGGGGTAGTTAACGATTGCTCCGTTGGGCCAGGATCACAATCTGTCCCCGGGTTAATTCCTCTGCCCTGTAGTCAGCCAGCTCGGCCTCGATTTCCGGGGTGAGGTAGGTTGGGGCGGTCTCGTCTTGTTCGGTCAGCCATTGTTTGATAGTGAAATATTTTTCAAATACCGTTCGATATTGGCTCTCCCGCCACCGGTTCAGGGGTAGGGTAGGGTCATAGAAACTCCGGCGCAGGTGCTCCCACGGTGGGGCTGAGTCAGGCGTTTGAAAGGCGCCGGTCAGCGCCGGGAAGGGGCGCACATCGGCCAGCAGCAGGCCGCCCGGTCGCAAAAGCCGGGCCGCTTCGGCCAGTAAACTGTCAACATCCGGGGCGTGCTGGAGATAGTTGCTGCACAGGATAACGTCGAAGCTGTGCTCCCCAAAGTGCAACCGGGTCAGATCGGCCAACTCAATCTTCACGTTGCGCCATTTGATTTTGACTCCGGCCTGCTGCGCCAGCGTCTCGTAGTAGGCGGCGGTAGCGCTGCGCCAGGCCTGCTGCTGGCGGCGGCGTTTGAGCCAGAATTTGAGGCCGGGCAGAGGCAGGTAAGCGGGCGGGATGTGCAGGTCAACACCAATGGTTGGGTAGCCGGCCGAACTGAAGAGTACCGTCTGTGGGGCCAGCAAACCGCAGGCCAGATCCAGAATGTTGGCCTCATCGAGCGAAGGGTTGGCGGCGGTTAACAGGGCCAGATTCCGTTTGAAGGCGGCGGCGTCAGCCTCGGCCTGACCCGCAGATTGGCTTAACGGCCGGTAATCGGCCGGATTTTCCAGCAGGGCTACGGTGAAGGCGGCCAGGTCGGGATGGCCAAAATCCTTGAGCATCGTTTTGACCGCCGGCTCCGGGCAGGCGGCGATCCATTGGGTCAGCGCTGCAACGCCGTTGATTTCTTCGGCGGTGTTGTTCAGGGCCCGGTTGTCTGCGGGCGATAGGCTCGCCGCTCCGTGGCTGGTGGCCTGCAAATAGGCGAGTCCTGCAGCCGGGTTGAAGCAGGCTGCGTACCAGGCCGCCGCCAGGAGATGCCAGCGGCGCAAATGGGGCGGCGGGTCGATGGCTGTATCCCGGCAAAAGGCGGCCAACCAGACGCCCGTTTCTGGCGCCGCCGGTTGCGCCAACAGCCGGTTGAACAGGGCCGGCAGTTTGGGGGCCGGCGGCGCCGGGCGGAACTCGCTGAAAAAGGTCACCAGCCGCTTGTCACAACTGTTTGCCAGCCAGTTAGCCAGCAGTACATAGCAGTCGAACTCATTGGCCGCTTCAACCAGTATTTCGTTGAGGTGGTCTTGTATTACTGGCTGGTTCATATTGAGCCACATCAGGTAAGGCCAGGCTTGCTCCACGTCAAATTGGGCCAGCCAGACCAGACTCAGCAGCCGCCAGCGCAGGTCATCGGGGGTACTCAGGTGGCCGCTATTTTGCACCAGTTCCAGCAGCCAGCCGGCCAGGGCTGGCTCAGCCGGCGTTTGCAGCAGGCGGCGCAGGTGATCGCTGATGTCGGCGGGGATCGGGTTAAGGGATGGTAAAGTTAAGGTTTGAGTCATGAATATTTTTCCCTAAGCGCTCAGCCTTCGACTCGCTCAGGATGAGCAATAGACAACCTGGCCATCGAAAATCGTCAAATCGACCGTGGTTTCCGGAATTGTCTCGGCTGGAATTTCAAAGATATTTTGCGAGAGCACGATCAGATCAGCCCACTTGCCCGGCGTAAGCGAGCCTTGAAGCTGCTCTTTCCCGGCTACAACAGCCGGGCCCATCGTGTAGCCATAGACAGCCTCAGCCACGCTGATCCGCTCAGCCGGATACCAGCCGCCGTGGGGGTGTCCGACTTGATCTTGCCGGGTGACCGCGGCGTAAATGCCCAGCAGCGGATTGAGCGGGGCGACCGGCGCATCGGAGCCCAGGGCCAGTTTGCTACCTTGTTCCAGCAGCGAGCGAAAGGCGTAAGCATAGCGGGCTCGCCGGCCCCAAACCCGGTCGGCCGTGGGCCAGTCGGTGCAGAGATGCACCGGCTGAACCGAGGCGACGATATTGTACTGGTTCAAACGGGACAAATCATCGGGGTGGAGGAGCTGGACGTGCTCGATGCGGTGGGGCGGAATCGCCGGGTGGCTCAAGCCGGAGCTGGGAGAAATTGGTTGCGGCGGAAGCTCGCTGAGTACATCAAGAACTTCTCGCACCGCCAGGTCGCCGATGGCGTGGATGGAGAGGGGGAAACCGGCTCGTTGGGCCTGTTCGGCCAACTGCCACAATGTCTCGCCAGAGGTGACGGCGATGCCGCGATTGGAGGGTTCATGCTCAAATGGCTCGATCATGCGGGCCGTGTGGGAGCCCATGGTGCCGTCGGCAAAAACCTTCACGTGGCCCAACCAAAGCCGGTCATCGCCGAAGCCGGGCTGCAACCCGAGCGTGGCTGCCTCGGCCAGATGTTCGGCGGCGATGTTCATGTGAACGCGCAGGCTGAGCTTATCCAGCCGGCGCAGGGTTTGCAACAGCCGAAAGCTCTGCCGGCCTTCGCTCTGGACGCGTTGATCGTGGATGCCAGTCAGGCCCAGGCGATGGGCCACGGCTATGGCTTCTTCCAGCCAGGTCAACAAGGCAGCGCGGTCGGGCCGGGGGAGGTAAGGTTCAATCAACTGGAGGGCGCTCCATTCCCGCAAAATACCGGTCAATTCGCCGGCAGCGTCACGCTCCAGTTGACCGCCGGATGGGTCGGCTGTGGCACGGGTCAGACCGGCCAGTTGCAGGGCGGCGCTGTTGAGCCAGTAGGTGTGCATATCCATCCGCCGCAGCAGGATTGGCCGGTCCGGGGCCAGCTCGTCCAGATGGCTTCGGTGGGGTTGCACCGGCCACAGGTTTTCGTCCCAGCCCCAGCCCTGAATCCAGGCGCCCGGTTCTGTCCGGGCTGCCGCCTCACCGACGCGGCGGCGAACCTCATCAAAATCGGCTACCCCAAACAGGTTGACCTCGTGCTGGCGAATGGCATATTGCAGAAAATGAACGTGAGCGTCGGTGAGGCCGGGCAGGACCAACCGGCCGCCGGCATTGATGAGGCGGGTATTGGAGTCGGCCAAGCCGCGCAGCTCATCATTGCTGCCAACGGCCATGATGCGGCCGGCCCGGCAGGCCACCGCTTCGGCCCACGGCCTGGCCGGGTCGACCGTAAAGATACGGCCGTGGTGAAGAATGAGATCGGCTTTCATAGTTCTACTCCGGATAGTCACATAGTCCGGCCCATTATGCCTCATTCCGGCTGATTTGTCTATCGCCTCTCAACTCGATGATAAATCCCCAAAAATTGGGGTTTTCTCCAACCGAAAACTGTTGTAACATGACAATCGTAATGTGATGATAAATTTTGGAGAAAGGAGACAAAAAGATTATGTTGTTCCTCCCGCGTGAAGAAGGTCAAGGTTTGGTGGAATATGCGCTGATCCTGGTCCTGGTGGCCATCGTCGTGATCGCTATTCTCCTGCTGCTTGGCCCGGTTGTCGGCAACGTCTTCAGCAATATCGTTGGCAACCTCTAATTTTATTTCGTCCAGCAA
>CAYZHI010000333.1:0-4158 GCA_964477335.1 uncultured Caldilineaceae bacterium
GGTTTGCAAAACCAAGCTCCCGTTCAATTTACCCCGGATTTTTGAGAAGATACGAAGGATGCTTACCAGCCAGAGTAACTACGGGAATACTTCGATAGACTGGGGGTGGAGGAGTTGGGTGAAGGCTTGCAGATGAGTGGGGTGACGGCTGGGCTGGTCGATGGGGATACGGATGTGCACGGTAGTACCGTTCCCTGGGGCGGTATGAAAGGTGAGCCGGCCTTGCCAGGTCAACACCCGCTCATTCATTGACAACAATCCTAACCGGCCATTCTGCCCCATTAATTGTTCGGGCGGCTCTTTCATACCGCAGCCATTATCCTGTACGGTCACGCTAACGGCATCCTCGCGCCAGCGCAGGTGGATGAAAACCTGATCGGCATGGGCGTGTTCAATGGCATTATCCAGGGCCTGGCGGGTGATGAAATAGAGGTCACGTTCCAGGTTTGGCTCAGCCAGGCGGTCGCCGTTGAAGCCCTGGGCGGTGAGGGTAATCAGGCCAGGGGCTGAAGCCGGCAACGATTTTTTGACCAGGGAGTCCATATAAGCTTGCAGGGCCGAAATCAAGCCCAGATCGACCAAAACTGAGGGATGGAGTCCCTGGGTTATTTCACGCAAGCGACGATTGATGGTCTGTGTCTCATGTTCAACCGTTTCCAAACAAGTTCGTACTTGCTCCGGATTGGCGGACAACTGTTTTTGACCGTGGCGCAGGGCCAGGGTCATGGTCGTCAAGCGGCTGAGGATGTCATCGTGCAGCTCGACGGCCAGGCGGCGACGTTCCTCATCTTCGGCGTCGATGGTGCGCCGGTAGGCCAACTGCAATTTGTTCAGCGCTTCGGCCAGATCGCTCAACAGGTAGGCGCTCTTGACGGCCAGAGCCAACTGCCCGGCGATGAGACCCAGCCAGCGCAAGGCTTCAGCACTATACCGGTTGCCCCACCGAGAATCGCCAAAGGCCATCAAGCCGACCAACTCATCCCCCACACTCAGCGAGGCGACCACTTGCGCCCCACCGGCTATGAGACCCTGGCGCAAGGCGCTTTCCGGTAGCAGCGACACCGGCCAGGTCCCGTGCAAATATCTAACCTCGAGGTCAAGCGGCAGCCGATTGAAGCCTTTGCCGGCGTCGCCGCCTTCAAACCGAACTAACTCCAGGATTCGCTCTTCAGCCCGGTAGCGCCACACCGAGATGCTGGCCAGGCCCAGATTTTGAAAGAGCAGTAGAGTCAGACGATCCAGCAAAACATCATGATCAGAAACCTGCCGCACAATTTGGGTGCATGCGGCCAGAGCTTGCTGGTAAGCCAGTCGTTCCGGCTGCAGCAGATACTCCAGCTTTGAGCCCAGCCAAATGCACCACAAACCAAAAGCTAACCAGGCCAGCCAGGTAAGCCAAACCGGACCTTGGAAGCTGGCCAGCGTCATAACCAACCCCAACGGCAGTACCAGGAGTAGAACCAGCAACAACAGCACAACCCCAACCCGACCCACTTCATGCCCGGATAACGCGAACCTAAGCAAGCGCGGGATAATGGCTGCCCGGAGTTGCGCCAAGCCAACCGCGGGAGTCACTCTATGCTTGAGGGCGCCAGATTGGTTCATCTCAGCTTAAACAAAGTTCACAAATTTCAAATTACAAATCATAAATTACAAATTGTTAATCGCTATTGGCTATTCGCTAGTTGTTATTTGCTATTTGCTATTTGTTATTTGTAAACTTACCGGCTGCTTTGTTGATTAGTCTGTCCGGTCGAAGCCGACTTCAAACCGTCCATCACGATGAAACCGCCCAACGCCAGGATACCCAGGACCATAATGACCGCGGCGACAATCCACCACGGAAAAACCTCGGTCTGGACCGCCGGGGCAGCTACGACTGGCTCGGGGTTACTGGCGGGAGGCGGCGGGTTGGCCACAACAACCGGTTGACTGTTATTTGAACCGATGGCCAGGGCCGCGGTTTGACTGGGGATAGTTTCCAGATCAAGGGAGACCAGCTTGGCGTGCTCAACATTGATCGTGGAGGGGGTATTTTGTAAAATGGTGAAGCTAACCCGCGCCAAAGGTCCGCTGCCGGTGACGGCCGGGGCCGGATTGAGCAGCGTCATGGCAAAAGTGATGGTGCCGGCAGTTTCATCAACCTGATTGGCCACGACAAAGCCCTTATCAGGCGCCAGCAGCGTGCCCACTTGAATTTGGGTGCCGTCCTGTTCCGGCTTGAAATCCTGTACGGCCGCCACCGCCGGATCATAGGTCAACCGAAACTCCGCGCCATACAAGTCGGTCACATTTTCGGCGATGATATCGACCACCAAATTGCGGTCAGACATTTCAACCGGCTGGGCATAGACTCGCGCCACGGTCTGAGCCAGGGCCAGCGAGGTGGTCAGCAGCAACGCCGAGCCAATAACCAGCAAGGTAAGCGTCAGTTTGATTGGTTGCTTGATTTTCTTCATTCCGTTCAATTCCTCCAGCAAGTCAGTCAGAATTGGGGGTGAAACGTGAAACGTGATGGGTTTGAAATCCGCACGTTTCACGTTTCATTACCCGTTACTCAACTTTTAAGTCGCCCACTTTAAGGCTGGCAAACCCACGGATTAGCCGCCGAAGTCTGGCCGTAGTTCACCGACATCAGGATCAGGTCGAGGATATCCACGACGCCGTCCACGTTCAGATCGGCCACTTCGCCAGAAGCGGTGCTGCCAAAGACAGAGCCGATGGCCACGGCGTCAGCTATGTCGATGGCATTGTCGCCATTGATATCGCCGGCCAGCAGCTCTACGTTGGCCAGGCTGGTTAACGCCTCACTGGTATGGACCACATCAGTACAACTGGCCGCCAAAAAGCCCGCCCGGCCAGCCGTAAGGGTGTAGGTATCGGCCGGCGCATCACTGATGACAAAGTCACCGTTGGTCGCGGTGAGCGCTTCCAAAGTGCCAGCCACAGCGCCCACGGCTGTAACGGTGTGACCGGCCTGGTTGTCGGCCGCCCGGCCTTCAACCTTAACATTGCCGGCGATATCGCCGGCGCCGGGTTCGCCGCCGCCACCCTCAATGACGATCACCGCCAGATCGATGACCTGGTCAACCGGCACGTCAATGCCGCCCCGCCGGCCCAGCTTCACGCCGGTAAGGGAGAGCAGGGAACTATCAGGATCGGTCACCGTGTTGGCCTGAATTTCTACCGTCAGCAGAGTCAACGGGCCGGTCAGATCGGACACATCGCCCTCGCGACTGGCGGCAATTTCGTAGCTGCTATCGCCCAGGCTGGCCACCGCCAAAATGGGGAAGTCGGGGTTGGTGGCGACGCTGACCGGGGCGAAGACCGTATTATCCCAGTTGAAGACAAACTGGTAACCAAAGATACCGGGATCAGGGATGTTCTCGGCGACTACCTCGACCGAAAATGTATCCCCAACTGCCACAGTTGTTGGACCAACCACCTTCACTGTGAGGCCGGCCGGTTCTTCCTGGGCAGGCGGAACCGCCTGAACCGTCGCCGGGGCTTGCACCCAACCGACCACACTAAAAACTACAACCAGGATCATCAGGGTAAAGATTGTGCGGAAAAGTTTGTTTTGCATTGTGCCTTTCTCCTTCTAGAAAATTTGGTGATGACTACCTTTGACAAGTTCAGACTATTCAGTTTTAGGCTGCCTATAATTCGGTCGGCACTTGGCACAACCACGGATTACCAGCCGAGGTCTGGCCAAAGTTGACTGCCATCAGCACCAGATCCAAAATGTCAACGATGCCATCGGCATTCAGATCGGCCACCTCGTCGGGGGCTGTGCTGCCAAAAACCGCCCCAATAGCCACGGCGTCGCTGATATCGATGACACCAAGATCGACAATATCGCCGGCCAGCAAGGTTACCCCAGAAAGACTGGTTAGAGCCTCACTGGTATGGACCACATCAGCGCAACTGGCCGCCAAAAAGCCCGGACGGTCGGCAGTCAGAGTGTAAGTATCGGCCGGCGCACCGCTGATGACGAAGTCGCCGTTGGCCTCGGTGAGCGCTTCCAAAGCGCCGGCCACAACGCCCACGGCTGTAACGGTATGACCGGCCTGGTTGTCGGCCGCCCGACCCTCAACCTGCACATTGCCGGCGATATCGCCGGCGCCGGGTTCGCCGCCGCCTGGCTCAACGATGATA
>CAYZHI010000334.1:0-4119 GCA_964477335.1 uncultured Caldilineaceae bacterium
GACTCGACCCAGCCCTGGCTCGGCCAGAAGTTGGACCAGCGCCGCCCGCACCGCGGCCTCATCAAAGTGAAAGTCGCCGGTAAAGGCCGGGTCTTCCTCGTTGAGACGGCGGCTGTAATCAAGGATCAAGTTGATATCAGCGGGATTGGCCGGTTGGAGGAATGGTTGCGAACGGGGGGAGGTTAGTTGGTTGGATAATTGGTTGGTTAGATGCATCGTCAGACTTACAGGTTTTACGCATTACGTTTTACGTAGGGTGGCATGATAACACGTCCGGGAGGATTGAGCAAAGCCCTAAACGATCAGCACAATACCCAGCACAATGAGCAGGAGGCCCATCACGCCATCACGGGCCGCGCTTTTCCAGGCGTCATTCCGGGTTGGAGCCAGCTGCCACTCCCGCCGCGTCCCCCGCCGGACCAAAACATTGCCGCTAATGGCGCTGCGGAACGCCACAGTCACCAGCCGGAAACCAAACAAAATGACCAGCGCCGCGATGATAAGGATGGCAATCGGCATATCAACTTCTCCTCACAACGCAACCTGCAACTTGTAACCTGCAACCTGTCACCTGCCGCCTGCCGCCTGCCACTTGCAACCTACCGCCTGTCTACTGCCCCGCCTGCAAAAAAGTCAAAACCGCCATTACCCGGGGATTACGGGCCGCTTCGGAGGTGAGATCCAGCTTGGCAAAAATATTGTTCACGTGGCTTTCTACTGTCCGCTCACTGATCGACAGTTTATGAGCGATGCTAATATTAGTATACCCTTCGGCCATCAGCCGCAGCACCTCTTGCTCCCGGTTGGTCAGGCTGTTGAGTTGGGCCTGGGGTGACGTCGAGGCCAGGTGTAACAGCTCATCCTGAATTTCCGGGGCCAGAATCGCCCCTCGTTCGGTTACCACTTCGATGGCCCGAATCAACTCAGCCGGGTCGTTCAGCGTGGTTTTGAGGAGATAGGCTTTACCGGCTGTGCCGTCCCGCAGAAAAGCCTCGGCATACTGGCGCTGGCTGTAGTGTGACAAAATCACAATCCCTACTTCCGGCAAAAACTCCCGAATTTGCCGGGCTGCCTCAATACCGTTTAGTTTGGGCATCTGGATATCGAGCAGCACTACCTCCGGTTGTACCTCCCTGGCCTCGGCCACAGCCGCTTCCCCATCGGCCACAGTGCCGACCACGCTGATATGCGGCGCTTCCTCCAAAGCGTGCAGGTAAGTTTCGCGCAATATCTTTTGATCTTCGGCAATAAGCACTCGAATTGGTGACATAGTTTGATTCACGCCTTACGTTTCACGCATTACCTCCATCTTACGCCAACTCAGTTATCCCGTCAAGCCGCTTTTTCTTCCCGATTCCCCAGTCACCCTCTCCGTATTAGCACTTAAAGCAGAATCGAGGCTATTGCTTAAAATCTTTCCGCATTGCTACTGTTGAGACGCCCATAGCATGCTGCTATGATGAAACTATGGACTGAAATAGCTCTATTTTTGACTTTGTCAGGAGGGTTGACCAATGAAGCCAAATAAATTCTTCAAACTAAACTTTTTGGGGTTATTCCTGCTACTCGTGGCGACTATAACGGTCGCGCCGGCAATGGCCCAGGAGCCGGAAGCGACTGAAGGCCCCGACGTTGAGGCGCAGGTGGTTGATTTTACCGCCTTCCTCTGGAATCCGGCCTGGGCGCTGGTAGCCAGGAATAACGGCACGGTGGAGCAAAAGCTCAACATCGACGGGGCGCAGCAAATTTCCGGCTTTACCCTGGCCATTGCCTATGATTCCGACATCATTTCGCCGGATCAGGTCCGGCCGGGGGCGTTGCTGCCGGGCACCAAAGGCGTTGATTATTTCTTTAGCGTCACGCCGGGCGGTGGCGGCCTCGGTTGTGGCGGCGACGCCTCATTTAAGGTGAATGTGGCCTATCTGGATCCGACCCTCACCATTGAGGGCAGCGGCAGCCTGCTTCAAATCGTCTGGCGCAGCGATCCGGCCTCATCGGTCGGCGATGTATCCACAGTTTGTCTGGACGGACCTACTTCGCTGGTTGTTGACAACGGCGGCGTGGCCGGTCCCCCCATCCCCAACACTTTTGGCTCAATTCAGGTCGAGCCTTTCAACCTCTTCAAATTCCAGATTGGGCTGGAGGGCGGCAAGAATAGCGGTTTGATTGAGCCGGCTGTGCCCAGCACCATTTTCACCGATGTCAAAATCAACGGCCTGTACAGTTGCGATGGCGGCGGGGTCGACCCGTTGGGGTACTGCGCCTACAACGGCGTGGCCGGCCCTCCCTATACGGTTAAGGTGAGCCGGCTTGGTTATCTTGATGTCGAAACTACCTTCACTCAACCGACCGATTCCTCGTCAGTTTTCATGCTGGCCGGTGATCTCAACGATGACAATAAGATCAACATCCTCGACATTCAAATTATGGTCAATCTGTTTGGCCCGGTTGGCCTGAATACCGTTTCCAAGGCGGCCGATTTTACCGGCCCCGGCCATACACCCAACGGTCTGGTCGACATTATGGATCTGGTGCTGGTGGCCAGGAATTTTGGCGCTAACGGTCCCACCGCCGGTACGCCGCCCGGCGGCACTTTCCCGTTCTAGCTACCCCTGAGTCGGTTTGCTTCCCTCAATCAGGCCAGGCCGGCTCCGGTTTTGGCCTGATTGCACATTAGGGCGGGGACTGGCGGGACGGTGAAGGTCCAGAATTCAACAAAGAACGTAAAAGAGGTTAACCCTATGAATAGATCATTAGATATCCGTTTCAAATGGTTCATCAGCGCCTTCATCGTCTTGATGGCTAGCCTGGCTTCCTTAGCCGGAGCAGAACGAACCGCGGCGCACGGTTACCCACCCACATCGACCCCTGAACCTTCGCCGACCACCACCCCTGTCCCACCGCCGGTTATCGAGGCTTGCCAGGTGATCGACGTTGCTTTTGACCGGGACACTTACATTACCGGCGACTCGATTCGAGTTACCATCACCGTGATCGATGGCCAGGGTAATCCCTTGGTTGGAGCTAACGTCGCCGTCGAGGTCAATCGCCAGCCGCTGGCCGCCCAGCAAATCGAGCTTGACTCGATCGATTTGATCGACCAATCCGGCACATATGATGGCGTCTACAACCAAACCGATCTGCCCGGCGACTACCTCTTCAGTTTCACCGTCGCCGATCCAACCGGCAGCCGTTTCCTGCCCTGCTACGCTGAGGCCAGCGTGCTGGTTGAGGCGGCCACACCGACGCCCACGTTCACCCCCACCACCACACCCTCGCCAACCCCTACTGCCACCCCAACGTTTACCCCGACCCCCGAACCTCTCGATACGGTGGTGCGGGTTTTGCCGGAAACTTTGGAGACGAGCCTGTGTAGTCTTCGTGACGCCACTACCATCAATGTAGCCGAGGTGGCCGGTCTGGTCACCGTCGAGTTAGAAATCACCTATGATCCCACCGTTATCCAGGTTATCGACGCTGACCGCAGCCAGCGCGGCGTTCAGGTTCGATATGATCCGGTTTTTAACACCGCCGTTATTAGCCAAAATAGCGTCGATACCGGCGCCGGTCGCATTTTGTTTGCGGCTACGCTGCTGGGCGGGCAAACCATCGACGGCGCCCGCAACTTGATTGCCATCGACTGGCGGCCGCAGCAGGTGGGTGTTACCTCTGTGGCGTTGGCGCAGCTAAGCTTGCGCGATGCAGCCGGCCAACCGTTGCCGTTCCAGATCCAGAATGGCGTTGTTGAAGTCAACTTTGTCAGTAGTTGCGCCTTTGGTACCGTAGCCCTGCAACAACGCGCCGAATCGGGCGGCGTGCTTGTGACCAACGGCGCCGGCCAGCAGAGCTTCAGCCTGCCGGATGGCTCGTTTGGCATCCCGACCAGTGAGGTGATTGATTTTGAATTTCCCGGCTACCTCTCGGCCCAGGCCAATCTGGCGGCGAGTCTATCCATGGCGACGGCAGAGGCAGGCCAGATTGCCTCGATTGAGTTGGGGACCATTCCGTTATTGGCCGGCGATCTTAACGGCGACAACCTGATTAACATCCTCGACCTGGCCTTTGTGGCCAGCAGTTTTCATAGTAGCGAACTGCAGGCCGATGTGAACGGTGATGGTC
>CAYZHI010000335.1:0-4115 GCA_964477335.1 uncultured Caldilineaceae bacterium
ACGTGAAGGAAATACTTCACGTTTCACGCCCTACGTTTCAGAAAGGCAGGTGACTATGACTCGAAAGATCATTATTCCCATCACCGCAATCATACTTTTGCTTTTGCTAGCGGCCCCGATTCACGCCCAGGGTCAAAGCCCGCTGACAGCCACGGTTGACCGGACTGCGCTCTCAACCGGCCAAATCCTGAACTTGACCGTTACGGTCACAACCGACCTGACGACGATGCCCCAGCCGATGCTGCCCAGCCTGGCCGGATTCAATATCCTGGGCAGCAGTACTTCATCGCAAATCAGTATTATCAACGGAAACATCACCTCTCAAGTGGTCTACAACTACCAGTTGCAACCCACCCAAGCCGGCGACCTGGTGATCGAGCCGATTAGCCTGACCATAAACGGGCAAAGCTACACCACCCCGCCGATCACGGTCCAGGTCAGTCAGGGCAGCGCCGCGCCGGCGCCCCAGCCGGCCTCCTCGACCCGCCAGTCTGCCCCCACCTCGACCGGGTTCAACGGCCAAGAGCTGTTCATCGAGGCCGAGGTTAGCAATCCTAATCCCTATCTGGGCGAACAGGTGATCTATACCTTCCGGCTCTACCGGATCGCCGACGTTTTTGATATGTTCGACCAACCCTACTTTGAACCGCCCACCTTCACCGGCTTTTGGAGCGAAGGGCAACCGGCGCAGAACCAGTACCAGGTACAGGCCGGAGGCGCCATCTACAACGTTACCGAGTTGAGTACAGTTCTTTTCCCGTCCAAAGTGGGATCGGTTGTCATCGAACCGGCTCAAATCAGCGTGCCGGGCGGCTTCTTCCGCAACGACCAGCGGCTGCAAACTGAACCGGTCAGCTTGGAGGTCAAACCCTTGCCGGCCAACGCTCCGGCAACTTTTAACGGCGCAGTCGGTCAATTCAGCCTGAGCAGTACGGTCGATACGACTGCAACCAAAGTGAATGAGCCGATTACCTGGCAAATCAACCTCAATGGTTACGGCAACCTGAAGACCGCGCCGGAACCGGTGTGGCCGGAGCTACCGGACTGGCGCAGCTATGACAGCCAGGCCAGCATCAACACCGCTAATCAAAATGGGCAGATGGGCGGCTATGCCGTCTACGAACGGCTGCTGGTGCCGCTGAAAGAAGGCCAATTCACCCTCCCGCCTCTGGAGTACAGCTATTTTGACCCGGCTACAGGCCAATACCAGACTCTAACCACCGAGCCGATTCCGGTTACGGTAGCCCCTGGCGACGGCATCGTTAGCCAAAGTCCGGCGAGTCCACTGCCGGCCGAAACCAGCCCGGCCGAGACGGGAGTGCCGGCAGTCAGCGATATCCGCCATCTGAAGCCGGCGCCGGCTGAGTTGAGTTTTGGCGAACAGCCGGTAACCCAATCACCTCTCTACTGGCTGGCCTGGGGCGTTCCCCTGGTTGGGTTGGTGGGCCACCTGGCCTGGCAACGCCGGGAGCAATACTGGCAGAATAATCGCAGCCTGGCCCGCAGTTCCCAGGCCTACAAAAAAGCTCGTAAGGCCCTGGCTCAAGCCCGCCAGTCAAGGCAGGATATCTACAGCGTCGCCAGCCAAGTCCTGACCGATTACCTGGCCGACAAACTGGATCAGCCGGTGGTCGGTTTGACCCAACCGGCCCTGGCCGAGTTGCTGGCCAGATATGGCGTGCCCGCCAACCTGATCGTCCGGGTTGAGGACTGTTTGACCACCAGCGAGTTGGGGCGCTACGCCCCCGGAGCTGACCAGCCGGCCCACGCCGAAAATTTACTGAAAGAGGTTGATGGGCTGATCCGTGATTTGGAGAAAGCTTTATAAGCCGTGAAACGGGAAGTGTGAAGCGTGATCAAGTAGCTTCTCTCCGGTCACGTTTCACGTTTCAAAAAAAGGAGTAACGTAGATGAAACGAACGATCGTAATATTCAGCCTGATGGTTTTGACGGTGCTCATGCTGTTTGTGGCTAACCAGGTTATGCTGTATGCCAAGCCCCCTGTGGCGGCCAAAGAAACTATGGCTACGGCCAATCAACTATATGAGAGCAGCCAATTTGCCCAGGCCGCGCAAGGCTACGAACAGTTGATTGACCAGGGTTTCACCGACAGCACCCTCTATTACAACCTGGGCAATGCTTACTTCAAACAGGGCGACTATGGCCGGGCTATACTCAACTACCGCCAGGCGGAGCAACTGGCGCCTCGCGATGCCGACATCCAGGCCAATCTGGAGCTGGCGCGGGCCAAGATTGCCGGCCAGGCTGCTGAAACAGCCGCCGATAGTCCTAGCGTGGGCTTTTTCAGCCGGCTCGGGCATTGGACGCAGCGCCGGTTGACCGTCAACGAGCTGGCCATGCTGACTCTGGGCTTATGGTTTGCGATTGTGGCCCTGGTGATCCTGTTCAACAGCCTCAAAAAGCGTACCCTTTTCCGAGAAGGGGTGCAGTACAGCCTGATGGTAACTACCCTGGTATTTATGCTTGGTTTGATTGGGCTGGGCAGCCGCCTGTATGTAGAACACACCCAGCCGGAGGGGGTGATTGTGGCCGCTGAAATCAACGTAACCAGCGGACCCGGCTCGCAGTATACCACCGAGTTTAATCTGCCCGGCGGGACCGAGGTAATTGTGGTGGAGCAGCGCGGCAACTGGGTGCGCCTGGCTCTGCCCGACCGGGCCAAAGCCCAGGGTTGGGCCCCGGCCAATGCGGTCGAGATCGTTGGCGGGTGAATCGAATTTGATTTTCGGGTGACCGGCACTTTGGAAGTGCCGGTTACCTTCTCTACAGAAAATCCTGGGCGCCGCCTTACTCAAGAGGCGTGCTGGCAAGAAACCAGGCCCTGGTGTAAAATGAGGGCGTCAATCCAAACCTGTTGGGAAGATGCCTATGGCCAAACACATCTTGCTCGTTGACGATGACGCCCTGCTACGGCGCAGTTTAGCTTTCAATCTGGAACAGGCCGGTTACCGGACCAGCACGGCCGGCAGCGCCGAGGATGGTCTCAAGCTGGCCCAACGCGACTCACCTGATTTGATTCTGCTGGACATCGGCCTGCCCGGTATGGATGGTCTCGACGCCCTGCGCAACTTTCAACAACAGGCGGCCACGCCGATTATTTTCGTTAGCGCCCGGCGGCGGGAGTTGGACCAGGCCCTGGGGCTGGAGCTAGGTGCAGACGATTATGTCACCAAACCCTTTGATTTGAATGTGCTGCTGGCCCGCATCAAGGCTGTGCTGCGCCGGGTTGAACGCGGGGGAACGGCCGCCAGTATGCCGGACCGGTTGGAGGTTGGAGATATCGTCATCGAAACAGCCGCGCACGTGGTTATGATGGGCGGCAGAACGCTGGAGCTCTCGCCCCGCGAATTTGCCCTGTTGCACGCCCTGGCCTTGAACGCCGGGCAGGTCATGCCGGTGGAGGAGTTGTTGACCCAGGTGTGGGGCGCCGAGTTTAGCGGCGAATCCCAGGTGGTTTATGTGCATATTCGCTGGCTGCGGGAAAAAATCGAGACGAACCCCCAACAGCCCCGGCGCATTGTGACGGTCCGAGGCGTTGGCTACAAGCTAGAACCACAATCGATCGCTCAAGATGCGGACCTTACGTAGCCGGCTCATCCTCAGCCATATCCTCCCACTGCTGCTGCTTGCGCCGTTGGTTGGGCTGGTGCTGCTATATTTGGTAGAGACGCAGATTCTTCTCAGCACTATTTCAAATGAATTGATGGTTCAAGCTGCTCAAACTGCCCGCGTAGCCGGCGACCAACCCACCATTTGGGACAACCCCGCGGCCGCCCAGCGTTTCCCCAAGGCGCGTGGCTTGGTCAACGCCGTGCTGCGCAATTTCCAGCGTCGCCAGCAAGAACTCTCGGCGGCGGCCGAGCAGGACCCGGTCGCCCGCTGGAACTTCCCCAAGTGGTGGATCAAGCGGGTGCAGACCGATTGGCCCGATGCCTGGCGGGACATCCTCGAATCGGCTGCCCAGCATCCGCCGATGACCCTGCGCATCAACCGTCGGCGCACGACCGTGGCCGACTGTTTGGCGCGCTTGCAGGTCGAGGGCATCGCCGCCGAGCAGACCGGCCCTTGGGCGCTGACCCTGGAGAGGCCGGTAC
>CAYZHI010000336.1:0-4083 GCA_964477335.1 uncultured Caldilineaceae bacterium
CCCCAGGTTGTCGAAGCGTTTATCGCCAGGTTATCATTGGAGGGTAGTACAATTGGCAGCAATACCGCCTGCGTGACCATTGAGCTTGACGATGAGTTGATTATTTTTGACGCCGGCTCCGGCATTAGAGAATTGGGTGAGGCGCTTATGGATAGAAAGAGCGATTTTGCCCAGAAATTCAGTTTTTATCAGGGTCGAGGTCACGCTTACCTCTTTTTTACCCATACGCATTGGGATCATATCCAGGGTTTACCCTTTTTCGCCCCATGAATGTAGAAGGTAATGTGTTTGACATCTACCACGTGCATGCGCACGTCCCGAACATTCTGGCCCGGCAGATGGAATATCAGACTTTTCCCCTGCAATTTGATCAACTGGATGCGACCTTGAACTTTCATCAAATAACCGTGGGCCAGCCCGTGACCATCGCCGAGGCGACTGTTACCAATACTGAACTTAACCATCCGGGCAAAGCCTACGCCTACCGGGTAGAAGCCGATGACGCCGTGGCGATTCTGGCCACCGACGGCGAATATACCAGCCTGGATTACGCCGATACCAAAAAGTATCGTGATTTTTATGCCAATGCCGACGCGCTCATTTTTGATGCGATGTTCTCGGTGCGGGAGTCTTTTATTAAAGAGGATTGGGGCCACAGTTCTGCCTTGATCGGGGTCGATCTGGCCCGGGTGGCGGGCGTGAAGCGATTATTCCTGTTTCATCACGATCCCACCACCACCGACGCCGAAATTATGCAGGTTCTCCAGGAAACCAGGGAATACGTAGGGCCAGATGAATCTCTGGAAGTGCTGGTTGCTCAGGAGGGTTTGGAAGTCTATCTTGACAATTCCGCTCGCTCAGTTGATTTTGGCCTGAATGATGAAGTGGCCGGTGATGTTATCCTGATCAGCCTATCCGGCAAATTTGGTTCCCATGTAACCGACCAGTTCAGAAAACATCTGGCCTATAGTCTGCGGACTCACCAAACCAACAAAGTTGTCTTAAAGATGGAAAATTTGAATGAGTTAACCATGGCCGGTATCCGCGCTCTGGTTGACGCCCGCAAGAGTGTGCTGAGTCTGGCCCTGGTTGGCGTTCCAGAGAAGCTCTACCGGGTGATTGAGTTGTCAGGCACAACCGATTTCTTTGCCATCTATGAAGACGAGGCGGCCGCTCTGGCTGCCTTGAATGCCCACGGTAAATAAATTCCTCCCCTTTTAACCCGCCATGTAGCCGTATAATCGGCCCAAATCTCTGGCTAAACACCTTTGATTGGCGTCTCCTGCCGGTAAAATTAGCCCAAACGTCTGGTTCTCACTAAAATATCCGCTGTTATGAGTAATTTGCAATTGGCCGGTAGTGAGTCAATTCGCTCTGAGCAAGGCGACCCGCCGCGCTTGCCTCAACCATTTCAATTTCTTGGCCGCCACGGCTTGTTGATCGTTCTGCTAATTTTTGTTATTCTGGCAATTTGTTACAGCCTGGTCGTGCCCATTACCCAGGGCGAAGACGAATTAGCCCACTACCGTTACCTTAGTTTCATTGCCCAAACCGGACGACTCCCGGCCAGTTATGCCGAGCGGGAGCAGGCCTGGTACCGTTCCGATTGGCCGCCGCTTTATCACCTGCTGGTCGGTTGGACGGTGAGCTGGCTCGACACCGGCCAACCCCACCTCAAGGATGTAGGGGAGTCGCCGCGCCGCCGGCTGGTCGGCGAGATTTTCTATCCCCGCCTGATCATCTATACCGAAGACGCCAACTGGCCCTGGCAGGATGGTATTCTGGCCTGGCACCTGGGCCGCTTTATCTCTATCGTCTTCGCCGCCGGGGCGTTGGTTTTTACCTACATGACTACCCTGGAATTGTGCAGAGGGGTAGAGGAGCAGAGGAGCAGGGGTGAGACCACTATATCTCCCTGGCTACCTTGCCCCTCTGCTCCTCTGCTTGCTACCGCCGCAACTGCCCTGCTCGCCTTCACCCCCCGCTACCTCTTTACCTCGGCCATGCTCGGCGACGACAGCCTGTTCATCTTGCTCTCGGCGGTGTTCATCTGGTTATTACTGCGCGCTGCCCGCGGCGACGACCGCTGGCGGGGTTACGCGCTGATGGGCCTGTTGTTGGGCCTGTCGATTGCCACCAAGTACAGCACCGGTTTACTACCCCTGGCCATACTTCCGGTGGTCTGGTGGCGAACCCGCCAGGCCAGCTGGCCCTGGAGTCAGGCGGTGGGCCGCGTGGCCCTGACCTGGCTGACGACTATTATCGGGGCCAGTTGGTGGTTTGGTTGGCTTATCTATCATTTCAATACGGTCAGGCAGGATGGCCTTATTTTGGGCTTGCTGCGGCCCGTGCTGGCTGCCGGCCCTGATGTAAGTATGCGGCGGGTCTTTGCCCTGTTCAGCGCCAGCCAGTTCACCGGCCCGGAGCGTCCCGACGCCATCGCCGCCGGGACGCTGTGGGCCTGGCTGGTCTACCTTTTCCAGACTTTGTGGGGCGTTCCCGTTCTTGAACAAGACCCCTTCTTTCCCTGGGCCTACCTGGCCGTGCTGCTTTTCTGCCTGCTGGCTGTGGTCGGGTTGTGGCAGCTCTGGTGGGTGGCCGACAGTCTCTTGCGGCTGACCCTGTTCGTGCTGGCCTTCGTGGTGCTCTTGCTCCTGCCTTTTCCGCTTCTCCGCTTCTTTTTCACCCATAACGTGCCGGAAACCGGCCAGGGTCGCCATATTCTCTACCCGGCTGCCCAGGCCATCCCGATTCTCCTCACCCTCGGCTGGGTGGCTTCTGTGGCGCGAATGAGCGAATGGGTGAATGGGCGAATGGCAAATCCACTGCGCCAGACTGATACGCGGCGTGTGGAGAATGGGTTAAGAAAAACCTCACGTTTTACGTTTTACGTTTTACTCCTAATTCCGATGGTTATCCTGTTGCTCTGGTCGATTTTTCTACTGGTCTACATGACTCGCGTCTACCCCGATCCACTGCCTGTCCGCACAACCACTTTCGACCCGGCTGCCATTCCCCAACCGCTCAGCCATAATTTTGGCGACGACATCCGGTTTCTGGGCTACGACTTCACACCCGACCCTGCCCAGGCTATAATCCACTTGACCCTCTACTGGCGCTCGCTCCGGCCGGTCGAGCAGAACTACCGGACCCGCGTCCAACTGGTCGACCCGCAGGGGCAGGGACAGCCTCACTTTACCTGGCTCAGCCACCCCTTGAACGGCCGTTATCCCACCCGGGCCTGGGATCAAGGGGACGTGATTCGGGATGAACTGGCGCTGCCGCTGGCAGCCGTGCCGCCCAATACCTACGCCGTCCAGATCGACTTGTTGTCCGAGGCCGCTGACATTCCGCTCAACCCCGAGCCGTTCCGGATTATCCAGTTCGACCTGCCGGCGCGCCAGCCGATTACCGGGGCTACCCGGCTGGGCCAGGTTGACTACCGCCTCTGGCTGGAGGATGCTCCGGTGCGCTACCGTCAAACTATCCCGCTCTCTTGGAGTTATTCAGAGGACGCCGAGCCGGCCCAGGTCAATTGGACTCTTACCGGGCCTGACGAGGTGCAGCGTCATCCTGCCGCTGCCGGTGAGGGGAGCGCCATCTTTATGGTGGGGGCTGACTGGCCCAGCGGCGGCTATCGTCTCCAACTTGATCCAGGTGAGGGTGAGCCGCTCCGGACTGGACCGGCCCTGACCGTGGCCAACGACGCCCGCCTTTTCAGCCTGCCCGGCGACGCTGCCGCCAATTTGACCCCGGTGGAGGCCATTTTTGCCAACCTGGCCGGTGAACCGCAGGTCAAGCTGTTGGGCTACAGCTTGCCCGCCCGCCAGGTTGAGCCGGGCGGCGGCCTGCCGCTGACGCTCTACTGGCAAAGTCTGGCCCCCGTGCTGTCGGATACCGTCACCTTTGGCGTACTGCTCAACTCGCAGCAGCAGCCTTACGGCCATGTAGACCGTTACCCCTCCGGCTATTACAGCCCCCTCCTGTGGGCTGAGGGTGAAGTGGTGCGCGACGATTTTGTGCTGCCGGTTCAGCCTGATGCGCCGGCCGGCGTTTACAGTCTGCATATCGGCCAATATTACC
>CAYZHI010000337.1:0-4083 GCA_964477335.1 uncultured Caldilineaceae bacterium
ATTTTGATCGCCCTGCCGATCGTCATTTTATTTTTGTTCGCCCGGCGTAGCTTCCTAGAGGCTATGGTTGAAGGCGCAGTCAAGGGGTAATGCTCAAACTGCTTACCTGAGGAATGATGGCCGATACGCAACTAACCCTACCGCCAGGATCACTTAAACTGGTAAAAGGCATACCCAACCCGCGCGGCGCCAAAGATGCCCAGCTATTTCTCTTTACCGGCGATCCCACCCGGGCGCCCATCCATGCTATTATTCCTGCTGATGATGTCACATTTCCCCCCCGGCGAACGGATTCACTAGATCGTTCATTCCGCTTAAAGATTCTCCACATCAATGATTTACACGGCCATATTTCGCGTTTTACCGGGCATGGCAGCCGGCCGCTCTTTTCTAAGATTGTCTGGCGACAACGCGCCCTGCGAAAAGCTCTCGATGATAATCCAAATGCGTCTGTTCTAACCATGTCTGCCGGTGATGATCTGGTTGGCGCGGTTTTTGATGAGTTGCTCGGCGACGACCCTGACACGTATAAAGTCCACGCCGGCTACCGTCTCTACTCCGCCGCCGGATTTGATGCCGGCGCGTTTGGTAACCACGATCTCGATCTAGGGACTTGCCTGTTGGCCCATGCTATCAGGCAAGAGGCCCGTTTCCCATTGTTATCGGCCAATTTGGTCGGCTGCCAGCATTTAGCCGGGCTGTACTATCCCGCAGCTTTATTCGTGGTCAAGGGTATTCGAGTGGGCGTAATTGGTTTGGTCACACCGGCCGGCATGTTGGGGCGGATCCGGCTTGATGCCGGTCTGAGGGTGGTCAATCCGATCCCGGTTGTGCATAACTTACTCCCCGCCATCCGGCCATTGTGCGATGTGCTGATTATTTTGAGCCATCTGGGCTATAGTTTAGAGAGTGGGGGCGCACTTGTCAGTGACGCCGGCGATGTTGAGTTAGCGCAAAGTTTACCACCCGGCGCTGTTCATCTCATTATCGGCGGCCATACCCACAACGTCTTGAATGAACAAGGGCTGAGCGCCTACAACATTGTCAACGATATCCCGATTGTCCAGGCCGGTGCCCTGGGTCGTTTCTTGGGCGAAGTGGATATCACCGTGCATCGCACCGCGGCTGTAACCAACGTGCGGCTAACGCCCACGGCCGACTTATCCGTAGACGAAAAATTTGAGCGGCAAGAAGTGCAGCCTCTGGTCAAATTGGCTCGTCCGCTCCTGGCCCGAAAATTAGGGCCGGTCGTCAACCATCCCGACCTGACCACTGAGGTGGTTCGTAATGGTTTTGCCTCGGGCGAGTCGGCCCTGGCAAACTTCATCACCGATGCGCTGGTCAGGCGCTGCCAGGCTCATGGGCTCCCGGTCGATTTGGCTATCCTGGATGCGGCCAATGTTCGTTGCGGGCTGCCGGCCGGTGGTAAACTTACTTTTGGCGACTGGTTCAATCTAATGCCTTTTGTCGACACCATCCGCCTGTGCCGGATAACTGGTTATCAGTTAAAGGCCCTGCTTCTTGATAACGCCCATCGAGCTGACCGGCCCGGTGAGCCGCGCACGGAACGTGGCTTTTTGCACTTCAGCCGCCAGGTTCGTTATGTAATCGTATTGGGTCAAAACTATTGCCAAACGCAGGCGTCTCAAATAACGGTAAATGACATTCCTCTGGATGAGCAACTTGACTGTTCTTTCTCAATCGCTTGTAGCAGTTTTGTCCGTCAAACTGCCATTACCTGGGAAAACTCTGTGGCCCGGCAAAGCCGGCTGCCGCTGGTTCATGTCCACGACTGGCCCTGGCTGGATACCAATTTGTTTTTGCGTGATGAGCTGATTGCTTATATTCAGGAAGTTGGTGGGGTGACTAAGCAGGGTGGCGCCAAACGGGACGGGCGCGTGCAACTGATTTGGCCCGAATCTCAACAAAATGATCTTGTTGCTTAGCCGCTACTGCGGACGGTAATTCAAACAACGACCCAAAACCCAAAAAATTTTTGAACTCGACCGCCGCTCACTTGCGCCGCAGAGCAATCAGGGCAACTATCGCCAGCACAAGGAGCAGAACTCCGGCCAGGCAGATCAGGCAAAGCCCCAGCCCCATGATGATCGCCAGCGAGTTAGACTCGGTTTCACCGGTTTGGCCGACTTCTCCACCACCGCCAAATTCAGGCGGCAGCCCGACGACCGGTTCTTCGACTGCCGGCTCAGGTGTGCCGGTCAGTTCATTCTCAGTCGCAGCCGCAGCCGGGGGTTCCTCCGGCGCGGCTACAGCCGGTCGGGTGCCTTCGGTTAGCTCGAGGCCGGGTTCGGGTGGCGTCGCCAGATCAAGCCGGCCAACGCCAAAGGCATTATCGGGACCCGCATCGCCCAGGTCGATGGCTCGCTGCTGGAGAAAGGCGGTCAACTCCGCCGGGCTTAACTCCGGCCGGGCCTGCAAAACCAGCGCCGCTGCGCCGGCCACGTGAGGCGCTGCCGCCGAGGTGCCGTCAAACGGCTCTGGTGCATAAGAGACGCTGGCGACGACCGAAGGGGCCGCCAGATCTGGTTTGACCCGGCCATCGGCGGTAGGACCTTGCGAACTGTAGGGTTCCAGCACATCATCGGCCCAATTGACCGCGCCCACCGCCAGCGCGCTGCGAGCATCGGCAGGGCTGCTCAGGCTGCGCTCGGCGACGATGAAATCCGGGTGCATCAGGCCGCCGTTGATGAACAGGTCGAACGTGACATCGCCCCTGGCCTGACCGTCGTAATTTTCAATGACCAGGTAGTAAATTTGGTCATCGTCGAACTCGTAGATGAGGCCCTCAACTGGCACCTGGCCGGCCTGCCCATCCTGCGGGTCTTCCGATTTGGCTAACAGGTTGAAGTCGGAGTCATATAGTCCCAGGTCGTAATCCTGGTTCACCGCGTTCCAATCATCCCAACTCAGGATGATCTGGGTTTCAACGCCCGGCCCAAAAGGGATGAAGGGTAGCGCCTCCGTGTCTGTGGCAAATTCGTGAATCGTGTCGCCGTTACTGTCGGTGAAGCGGCCGCGGTAATGGACATCAGCCTCATTGCCGGCGGCGTTGACCCAGAGGATGCCTGCGGCGGCAGCCCATTCAACCAGGTCGGCGGCAAAGCCGGTGCCGTCCAGCGGCGACAGGCCATTGCTGCCGGTTGAGTTGGAGATAATATCGACCCCCTGATCGATCAACCACTCAACCGCATGGCCCATCGCCACGTCGCTGCCGTCGTAGTAAGCCAGGTAAAGTTCAGCCTCGGGAGCCATCTCGTGGACAATTTCGGCGCAGGCGGTGCCATGCACTTCCGTATCAAAGGCGTAATCGTCACCAAAAGCCTGAACGGTAACTTCTGCCGGCAACTCGTTGCCTAGCAGGTCCTGGTAGCCGCCAAAGCCCAAATCCAAAATGCCGACTTTTACCCCTCGACCGGTAAGCCCCCGGGCTTGCCACTGGTCGGCCTGGGTCACCTCCACACCCTGGCCCAGAATTTCACCCTGTTTGGGGGTGGCCCGGTAGGGTACTTCGATACGAATGACGTGATCCAAGTTGGTCAGACGTTCCAGAATCAACTCCGGCTCTTCGGCCTTGATTTGGGCCTCGATCAACGGCACAGGAACGGCGATATTGATTCTGTCCTCAAAATGACCTTTGATAATGACGCCTTCGGCCTCCATCTCGGCGATTAGCGCTTCAGCCTCGGTGGTGTCGAGTACCAGGGTCAGCTCGATTTCGTTGTCGTCGTTGAGAATGGCGCGCTGCCGGGCCAGGGCCAGGGCAGCCTCTTGTCCGCCGCGGGAGTAGGCCAGGTAAAAATCCTTGTAGACCGAACCCAGTTCAGGATTTTCCAGCAGGTCGGCCAACTCAGGATAGTCCGGTCGAATCTCAGCTACAATTTCTGCCAGGGAAGGAGGGGGCGTGATATCCATTTCGGGAATAGCGGCGCTAAAATCAACGGCAAGCGTGGCGGTTGGTTGGGTCAGGCCGGGCAGCGTTCCAACCTGCCATAAGGCATAGCCGAAAATGCTGATGCCGGCCAGCAATAGAATTAAGGCAACAACGGCGATGGTGATAATGGT
>CAYZHI010000338.1:0-4053 GCA_964477335.1 uncultured Caldilineaceae bacterium
GATTATAGGTATAATCCACAACTTCACGGATAGCTTGAGTCGATGTGGTTTTCGTGGTCTTTTTGGTAAGCGAACCATTATTGTCATATTCATAAACAATGGTCGTATCGCCCTGACCCCAACTGGCCGTGCTGAGCTGGCCGTATTGAATGGCCGCCTGCGACAGATGCAGGAAACCTTCCGGCGTAACAAAAAAGACATACGCCAGCAGAACACACAGGCAGCGGTGCCAGAGCTTCATATCCGGCGGCCTGGGTCCCAACCTGTTCCGCCAATTTATCGGTAAGTAGATTATGGCGCCCAATTAACTGATCGCGCTGCCCGACGCCAAGGATACGCAGCAGAGCGTTGTTAACATCTACACACAACCCGCTGGGATCAAAGATCTGCACCCCAATCGGCAGTTGCTCGATCAGTTTGCGGAGATTGTCTCGCTGGGACTCAATAGTCTGTTGCTCTTTTTGCAGCCGGCCAAGCGATATCTCCAGGGCAGTAACCTGTTGGCTCAACTCTTCGACGAGTTTGGTCAACTGTTGTTTACTGGTATCGGGGTCAAGTATCAAGGTCACTCTCCTGTACTCAACACGATCGACCTAAACAGCATCTTGGGCTGATAGACGCATTAGCTCTCGCACCATTTCCTGCGCCTGGCCAAGGATATGGACATTTTGTTCGGTAAGGCCGGCAGAGTCAGGATTTGAGGTAAGCGGCAACTGAATGAGTTTTTTCGCCAGATTTGTACTCAGGTCGTTGATCTGCTCCATCTTCTTCCGCATGCGGCGTTCTGAAGCAATGGCCTGGGCCATATCTTTGGCATAGGCGAGCATTTGCTGGTGAGCCACATCAAGCCGATTGTCGATGGACACTTCGTTGAGTTGGGTGATGGGGGGCAAAATTATGCGAAAAGTACTACCCTGACCCAACTGACTGGTTACAGTTAATTGCCCGCCATGCTGTTCAATGCCGCGCCGGGCAATGGTTAAACCTAACCCCAAGCCGCCTACACCCCTGGTCAAATGTTCCTCAACCTGGTAAAACTTGTCAAATATCTTGTCAAGATCGGTTGAGGGAATACCAATCCCGGTATCCTCGATTTCGATAACTGTGGCGCCGGCTTCAAGTTGGGCTGCAGCCGCCAAAGCCTCCCCAACCCGATAAGCGCGAATGATGATATCACCGCCAGGTTTATTAAACGAAATTGCGTTGTTTACAAGCTGGTAAAGAATGTCATCCAAAATAAAGCGATCACCATGCACAATCAACTCTTGTTCAGGTAACTCAAACCAGCAATTAAGATTTTTGGCCTCAATTTTTTGCTGCAAAAGCTCAACCGACTGGCGCAGGAGTCGACTCAGGTCAACTTCGGCAATGTGCAAATTCTTGGCTGTGTTGCGTTGCGTCGTGGCAAAGTCGACCAGTTCATCAATGGTTGTTTTCAAGCGATCGGTTGATTTTAAAATCAACTGGATCAGGTTGGTCATCATCGGGTCTTCGACCGTCCTTAATTCCTCCTGCAACACCCCCACAAAGCCGATGACGCCGGCCAATGGGGTCCGCAATTCGTGAGCGGCAATGTTGACAAACTCATCTTTTAAGCCTTCCAAACGTTTGCGCTCGGTCAGATCGTGCAGTATCAGCACCCAGCCCTGGTCATCGCTGAGCGGGGCCAAATTTACCAGCAAAGTCCGGTAGACAGGTTCGGTGATTTCCAACTCAACAAAAGCCAGGTCGCTGGTATCGTTTTTGATCGTCTGCATAGCTTGTTGCAGGCGTTCGATAGGCATTAAATCGGCTAACGGCTGCTCGATACAATTAGAGTTTTGCTGAAACAAAGCCAAAAAACGAGGATTGGCTTCAACAATATTTAGGGCATCGTCAACAACGGCCAGCCCGTTAGGGGCAGTATCGAAGACAGCCTGCAATTTTTGGGTGGTTGTCTCCAGCTCTTTGCGCCGGGCTTTTTCGGCCGCGTACAGACGAGCCACATCCTCGCCAAATTTTCTAGCCTGGGCGTAAGCTAACTCGACATTGTTCAGCATATCATCGGTCATTAACTGTTCTCCTTATGCCACAGGGCAATTATTCATCCGCACGAGCTACTAATTTTTGAAATGCTTCGCGCCGGCTGGTCGCGCCTATTACTTCATAGGCGGTCTTGATATGGCTGCGCACCGTATTTTCAGCAATATGCAATGCTTCAGCAATTTCGGAAGCCGACATCCCATCGATACAAAATAGACGCATCACCTGCTCCACCCGATGAGTCAAATCAACGTAACGTTTGCCTTCCGGCATAATTTCGGCATTACGCCGGCCCAAATAATCATCTATTTTACCGGAAATGAGTCGGGCTACCGACTCAGTGACAACAAAGTTGCCGCGCTGGACCCGCTCAATGGCGCTGCCTAACCCTTCAGCAGCATCATTTTTCCAGATGTAACCATCCGCGCCGGCTTGCATGGCTTTCAAAATCATATTTTCATCGCGACTAACCGAGAAGATCAGGATATTAGTCTTGGGAAAACGTTCCTTTAAAGGGCCAATGGCATCGACCCCACTTTCGCGGGCATGCTTTAAATCCATATCAAGCAAGAAAATATCTGGACGTTCCTCGATCACCTCAAATGTTTCAGCCAGGCTGGCGGCTGAACCAATCACTTCAGTCCGTTCATCTTTGGTGAGTAAGCTGGTGGTTGCCTGGCGCACAAAAAAATCATCATCAATGATGAACACTTTGATGGCTCCCATTGTACCTTCCTTTTTAACTGGCTGCTGGCAATTTTATGATGAAAGTTGTACCCTTTTCAAGTTCACTTTCCACTTCAACGGTTCCACCATGCTGATCAATTATCAAGTAGCTGACAAAAAGCCCCAAGCCCGAACCGGCGCCCCGGGCCTTAGTAGTGTAAAATGGTTCAAACAGAAGGCCAATTTCGTCCGGGGGAATACCAATGCCGGTATCGGTCAAGCGAATGGCGATATGGCTGATCTTGTCCGGTTCAAATTCAATAACGTTTCTCCAGGTCGTAGTAACCGTGAAATCGCCGCCTGATGGCATCGCATCGAAAGCATTCAAACTGATATTGATAAACAACTGCTCTAACTGATCAGGCCGCCCCATCACCGGCGGCAAATCTGGCGAATGGTGTAAATGAATATTGATTCCCTGCCGTTTAATTCGGGGCGTGAGCAAATTTAGCGTATTATTGATTATCGAGCGAACGTCTAGCGGGATCATCATCACCGGTTCATTGCGGGCCGCGTCGACGAGTTGGCGCAGCATGTCAGAGGCGCGACCGGCTATTTTGGTAATCTGCTCGGCAAACTCGGTTATTTCCGCCAGCTCCGGCTGGGCAGAAGCCTCCTCATGAATCAATTTGGCATACATCAATAAGGGAGCCAAAATATTGCCCAGCTCGTGCGCGACCGCGGCGGCCACCTGGCCTACGGTGGCCAATTTTTCGGCCCGGATCAACTGCTGTGAGGTTAACTCAAGGCGACGTTGCTGCTCCTTCTTTTGGCGAATAGCTTTAACCAGGTCGCGGGCGTATTGCATAGCCTGGGCATAGACAATGCTATCGACCTCTTTGTTGGCTGCCTTAGCCACTCCAACTGGCTGTTCAAGCGAGGCAGAATGAACCGGCGGGAGCGAAGCTATCAAAGCCCCGTCTTTAAGCAAGTTCTGCAATTCCACCTGAGTTTTGAGCAGATTGGCCAAAGTCTGCTCATCAGACGGAGACAAACGGCCGGTCAGAGAAGCAGCCAACCTGGTCAGGTCCTGATCAAACGCCTCGATCAACGCCTGTAGCCGCTGATCCGGCCAGATCTCGATTTCAGCCATAAATTATTCTTTCGCTAGAATTTTGGGGGGAAGGAATTTCAAGACATATTACAGATAAGAATCAAAGCCCCTCCCTGAACATCCCGGACCCCACTCCATAATTATACTACAATTTAAGCAAACGGGTATCACCAGTTTTTGGGTAATTTACCCTACAAAAAGGAGCGTGTTGCCGAAATCAAGGTTAGGGTGACTTTGCCGGGGACTTGAGG
>CAYZHI010000339.1:0-4049 GCA_964477335.1 uncultured Caldilineaceae bacterium
CCTGATCTGGGCCATTGCTTTGCTGGTGATGTTAAGTGAACAGGCTCAATTACTGCTGCCGTTGATGGTCTTTCCGGTTCTGGTGGGTGGGGCTCGTTTTGGCGGTGAGGTGGGGCTGGTGATGGCTATCCCCATTGTCCTGAGTTATGGCGTTTCGCTGATACCCCTACTGCAGGGCGACCTTAATCGGGCGGCATTGATTGAAGGGTTATTGATTCTGGGGGCTAATGCTCTGGTTCTTTTTGTGGTGGCCGCGTTGCCCAGCTCCTTCATTCGGCAGCACAGCAAGATAGCCCGGCAAGCCGACGAGGCCGAACTTCAGGCGTTGCGCATTGAGAATGAACGGGGTAAATTGATCTCCGAGATGGCAGTTACCCTCAGTTCTACGCTTGATTATCGCAAAGTATTGCGGGCCATGATCGATTTGGCCTTCTCGGCTATGGCCGAAATTGGGACTCGGGATGAGTCGGCAATCGGGATGATTTTGTTGTTTGAAGGCCATACCGGCGAATTGACGGTGGCGGCCGGGCGTAATATTGCGCGTAGCGATGAGGGCCGCCGGGTCAGTGGTGAGGAAGGACTTATTGGCCGGACGATTAATACCGCCGAAACAACGATTACTCACAACGTCCAAAAAGATAAAACGCTCACCGTTTTTGCATCATTGCCCGGTTGCCGTTCGGCTATTTGTGCGCCGCTGCGGGCGGGGTTTGATACTTACGGCGTGGTTTTGTTTTGCAGTACCGAGCCCAACTTCTACACCGATGAGCACAAGAAGTTATTAACGACTTTTTCAAGCCAGGCCATTATTGCCCTGCAAAATGCCCAGTTGTTTGAAGATCTCAACCACGAACAACAAAAAATTCTGGAACGGGAAGCTGAAGCTCGACGTAAACTGGCCCGTGATTTACACGATGGCCCCACTCAGTCTATTGCCGCCATTGCCATGCGTTTGAACTTTATCAAAATGGTGGTGCAAAAGAACGATGTTGAAAAAGCTTACGATGAGTTAGTTAAGGTTGAGGAGATTGCCCAGCGGACCACCCAAGAAATCAGAACCATGCTATTTGCTATGCGGCCAGTTATTCTGGAAACTCAAGGTTTGGTTCCGGCGCTCAATCAATATGCCGAAAGATTGAACATGACTGAGGCTTTTACTGTACAGGTCAACAATCGAGGCTATGATGGTCAGTTGAATGCCGAGGCAGAGGGTGTTGTTTTTGCGATCATTGAAGAAGCGGTTGGGAATGCTAAAAAGCATGCTCAGGCCAATCAGTTAAAGATCAGCTTGGTAGCTAAACCGGATCGTCTGTTTGTGGAAATCAAAGATGATGGGGTTGGTTTTGACTTGCAAAGAACCCAATCGACCTATGATCAGCGCAGCAGCCTGGGGTTGATCAATATGGAAGAGCGAGCCGAGCTTGTCGGCGGAAGTTGTACTATCGAATCAGCCCGCGGCAAAGGTACAACCGTGCGGGTTGAGATCCCCTTCAATCCGTCCCCGCAACAGGAACAATGATCAGCCACGCTATTTGCGTTTGCTCTCCCCTAATTTCTTTTTGATAGCTGCAATACAGTCGTCAATGGGCCGGGTTGGCTCTAAACAGATGGCAGTGGTTGGAGCTGTTCTCCCGGCTGAGGTAAACAGAATAGGTAACCACTCGCTTGGCCCTACCTGTAGGGCCAAATCAACCTGATAGGTGGTCTGACCCTCACGCACAGGCCAATCTCGTTCGGGATGAAAGCCGTTTTCTTTCAAGGTCACGTATAGCTGTCCAGCTGGCGATTTTTGTTCAAATAGATCGTTGATTTCCTCAGCCGCTTCGAATCGGTCACCGCTGGTCACAATAAAGCTGATCCGTCGCCAACGTTCAGATACTATTGGTGGTAGTTTGTGCTGGAGCGGTCCCAACTCAAACTTATAGTACCAATCGTTGGCTCGCTTGTGGTCAGGCTGGGCCGGCAAAAGGTCGCGACGCGTTAGCAATTCGTGCCCTTCCACGTGGGCATAATAGTGAATAGCCCACTTATCCTCCCCCAGGGTTTTAGTAAAGTAAAATCCAATCCAGTCAAAATGAGGCGCCTCTGGCGGAGCATGCTTGACCGGAATACGATACCAATGTTCATCCTGAACCCGCTGCCAATCGTCTGAATTGTTTATGATACCTATCAGAATGCGGTCATCTGGATATACTAGCACGGCTTAAACTCCTCAAAATGGGCAATAAGGCCCATGATAATCATGTTTGCCAAACGGGACAATATTAGCAGTTTTATATTTTTCAAACTTGATTCAAACCTTTTATTGCTATAGTAGAAAAAAATTCTAACAATTATTTGTACCTTAACAAACTGAGTTCCTCTGACAAATGCTTCTCGATTGAATTTTTAACTAATTCGGGTAGGTTGCAGTTGATTTAGCTCTTAAATTTTGCCAATTTACCCAACTGATGTTGCTTGAGCAGGCTTTCCCCGCCCCTGGTTGTTTCAGCCGGTTCTTCGATTTTACACAACTCTTATTATTAAAACTAATTCCGTCCAGTAGAAGCCCAAATCTTTCAAACAAAATTCAAACTTTTCTATGATAGAGTGTAAAATATTCATACTTCGTTCCGGATGATAATGGGGGGAACGATTCTCAACTTCCATTCCATATTGTAGATTGTTTCATTGAGGAGGTTTAATCTTTATGAGTGCCACCATTCTGTTGATTGAAGATGATTTTTTATTAAGCGAGACCTTACGCTTAATGTTGACCAAAAAAGGATTTAGAGTTGATGTTGCCGGCGATGCCATTGCCGGTCTGCAAAAAGCTTATGCCATTAAACCTGATGTTGTTGTGCTAGATGTCATGCTGCCTGGTATGGACGGTTGGCAGGCCTGTTCTCGTTTTCGAGAGATGTCCGACGTACCGATCATTATGTTGACGGCAGTTGGTTCAGATGAGAACATTGTCAAAGGTCTGGATATGGGCGCCGATGATTACATTGTCAAACCGGTTACGGCCGAAGAGTTAACGGCCAGGATTCGGGCTTTGCTAAGACGGGTGTCTTTGGCGGGCGGCAACAACAATAGCCGGCGCGGTCAAATTCTATCTTACGACTTTCTGACCATTGATTTTGATAAACACGAGGTGACGGTTGATGGCCAGCGGATTGACCTGAGCCCAACTGAGTTTCGCCTGTTGTCGGTTTTGGCCCGAAATAGGGGGCGGATGTTACCCCACGAATATTTACTCAATGAAGTTTGGGGGCCGGAATATACTGGTGACATAGATTATTTGCGTTTATATGTCAGTTATTTGCGACGCAAGTTGGAAAAAGATCCAAAGAAGCCCAGTCTTATTCAGAATGAATGGGGTGTCGGTTACCGCTTTGGTTAAGCCAGATCATAGTTGTGCTTAGCGAAAATCCAGTTTCTTTATTCAAGCAATTCTAATTATTTTCTAAGAAATTTCTAGCGTCTTTATGATTAAATGTTGTTAAACTTTTTTAAAATACAAGGTTTACGAATTGGATTTTTCTGCAGATGGTGCAACTGAGTACTTTAATTTACAAAGATTATGTAGCCTGGCGCAAGCCGTGCCCTGTGGAAAACACCCCCTGTTGTAACGCAATTCATCATCGCACCGGAGCGCGGCAATGACGAATATTTTACTCATCGACGACGATCCGCTAATCCTCCAATTACTTAAACACTTCTTGGAGAATGAGGGATATCGTGTAATTACGGCTGATCGCGGCGACGAGGGCTTAGATGTAGCCCAAAGTTACTTGCCTGATCTGGTTATCCTTGATCTGGTTATGCCGGGTATGGATGGTTTTGAAACGTGCCGTCGTTTGCGTGAGTACGGTATTCAGACTATCTTGGTGATCAGTAGTCGCCGTGATGAACGTAGCGTGATTAGAGCTCTGGATGTGGGAGCTGATGCCTACCTTTACAAACCCTTTGAACTAACCGTATTGTTAGCCAAAATTCGTACCCTTTTGCGGCGGGCTGGCCAGCAGATACCTTCTGAATGCCGGCTGTATGACGATGGACGTTTACTC
>CAYZHI010000340.1:0-4041 GCA_964477335.1 uncultured Caldilineaceae bacterium
TTTTCAAGCCAAAATTAGTTGTAAGTGCCGGTCACCTAAAAATTTGGACAGACCCAGGCGATGCTGCGGCCAAATTTTAGGTAATTCCGTAGAGGCGACCGGCCGGTCGCCCCTACCTGCTCTGAACTTTCGGGCAGGTTTCTTTAGAAAAAGCGGCGGCTGTCGGTTGAACAGCCGCCGTGAAAAAGGAGGGAACAGAGGAAGAACCTTTATCAGGCTTTTTCAGCTTCGTGCTCCGGTGGAAATACGGGTAGATACCTGGCCGCCAGGCCAAAGGCCACTACTCCGATTGTAACCAGGGTCAAGGTGATCGTTATCTCCATCCACGAGGGGAAATAGATGTAACCGGTGTAGGGCCACAGACCGACCAGGCTGACATTGAGCCGGTTCAAGACCACGCCAAAGAGGACTACCAGCAGCGCGCCGCTGAACAGGATAGCCGGTTTTTGGCGTAGCGGCTTAATAGCAAACAGGACCATCGGGATCATTACCCCCAAGCCGATCTCTACCCAGAAGGCGCCGGCTTGCAGGGTTGGTTCAAAAAGCAGCGGCCAGGCGCCGCGGAATACCAGATCGGCCAGCTTGGCCACCAGGTAGATGGCCAACACGATGGCAGCATACCTGGCCAGGTCGGCCAACAAATGTACCTCAAGGCCCCGTTTGAAGGCTTTGGAACTCAAGGTTGACTCGACGATGGTCATGGCCAGGCCCACTGCCACGGCTGAAAGCCAGAAGAGCAGCGGCAGATACAGCGAGTACCACAGCGGCGACAATTTCGTTGGCATCAGCACCCATAGCGACCCCAGCGAAGATTGGTGCAGCGTGGATAAGACTACGCCCAGAATGACAAAGGCAATTGAGACTTTTTTGAGGAGTCGATAGAACGACACCGTCGGCAAGCGTTTGGTAATTGGCTTGAACTGGTTGAGCCGTTCCAGAATAACCGGCAGAAACTCAATGAACAGGACGGTGGTATAGGTGGCCACACACAGGCCCACCTCCCACATCACCGAATGATGCTGCCAGTGAACCAGCGGTCGCCAGACGTTGTAAGGCCGGCCAAGATCGACCATCAGGCCGCCGATCACCAGCAGGTAACCCAGCAGGCCCGTTAGAATCGCCGGCCGGACCAGCGGCTCAAAGCGCTTTTGGCCAAAGATGTGGCCGAGAGCAGCCATCACAAAGCCCCCGGCGGCCAGGGCAACCCCGCCCATTACGTCAAAACCAATCCAGATGCCCCACGGAAAACGATTGCTTAAGTTGGTAATCTCGCCGATACCATAAACGTAACGCACCAGCATCAGGCCCGTCCCCAGCCCCAGAAAAGCCAGCAGGGCCAGGGTGCGGATGGCTTGCCAGCGTGAGCCGAAGCGAATTGTTGGGAGCGGAAATGCATCCACTGGCGGCGTCATGTGGAAACTTTCCGGCCGGCCAGCCAGTCGATAGGCGACGTAACGGATTCCCAGGATGAAGAGTAGCGGAATGGCAACACTGAGGGCAATCACAATTCCCAAAAGGGGTGAAATTATCATTTCCATAGCTTACTCCTTCCGTTCGTCAGAGATTGGCAGGCTCAGATTGGGATGGTCCGATTTGCGATGGGTGTAGGCGGCTGTACCGGCCATCAGCGCAGCCACCCCGGTAATGACAAACGGTAAAGTTCGCATAATCTTCTCGGTTTCTTCCGGTGGGGCCGACTCTGGCAAATTCACCGGAAACCCTAACTCTTCGAACGGGATGTCAGACAGGTACAACATCGAGGTTCCGCCGACTTCATGCTCCCCAAAGATATGATTCACGTAGCGGCCCGGATTTGCAGCAATTTGGCCGTGCGCCCGGGCAATCAAACGGTCTCGCTGGCCAAATTGGAGGGCGCCGGTGGGACAGGCTTCGACGCAGGCCGGTTTTTGCCCGTCCTGCAAACGGGTATAGCACATCCAGCATTTGCTGATGACCGGGGTAAGGCCATTATCCCATTCAAAACTGGGCACTTCAAAGGGGCAGGCCATCTGGCAGTAACGGCAGCCCAGGCAGCGTTCCGGGCGGTAGACCACCGGCCCGGCTTCACTCTTGTACATCGCCGCGGCCGGACAGGCCGAGACACAGGCGGCATCCACACAGTGCATGCATTGCCGCTTGACAAAGCGGGTTACCGATTCACCCTCTGCCGTGGTCACCTGGCGGGTGTCGACAAAGGAATAGCTTTCGCTGGAAAGACCCTGGGGTTCAATGTTACCATTGGGCAGCTTATTGACCGCTTTACAGGCCAGGGCGCAGGAATTGCAGCCGACGCAACGGGTTAGGTCAATCAACACCCCCCAACTGGGGACAGTGGCTTTTCCGTCGGCCTCGGCCGCTTGAGTCTGGCCGCCGAGCAGATGGGCGGCTACCATCGCCGTGGCCCCAACCCCCATCTGTTTCAGGAAAGCTCGTCGTGACAGTTTGGCTTTCATTTTTTCATCCCCTGGCTAATGTAGCCAAGCGCCAGCATAAAGATGATGCCCAACATACCCCCAACACCCATCCCCAGACCCAAGCTGAGCGGGGTGATGGTCATGAGAGATTTATTGGTCTGTTCCACATTTTCAAGCTTGGCAATAAGCTCTGGTTCACATGCCGGTGCATCATCCGCTGACCAGACGTTGCTTACCTGCCCGGTTTGATCACGATGAACCTCGTTGCCATGACAGCTGACACAATCCTTTGACAGGACGCTCGTAAAGTCGTGAGTTGAGCCTGGTATTTCGACCTGTTCCGCGTTGGCGCTGACCAGGGCAACTTCATGGGCATTTGTTGGGGACAGGTGGCAATCAATACACGAAACGCCTGATTGGCCGTGAGCCGTATCTAACCGCTCACGATGGCAGGCGGCGCACAACCGATCATCAGATACCCGAAATTCCTGGGAGTGAGACAGGTGACAGCCAATGCACTGCACCCGATTTTTGGCGTGGATGCTATCCTCCCATTGTTCAAAGGTACTGGCGTGGCAATCTTTACAGATGGAGGAGTCAACCGCTAGTTGCATCACCCCGGCTTCGGGATGGTCTTCAACATAAGCCCCGTGACAATCTTCACAAGTGGCCCCCAAAGCCCCGCTGGTCTCATCGACGGCGTGAGCATGGGGAGAGTCTTGCCAGGCATCGGTCTCCTCGCCGTGGCACTTGGCGCAGGTCTCGGCGCCTGTTGGGGCCGGCGGCGCTGCGTTAGCCCCGGCCGGGAGCAGCAAGCCCGCAACCACTGCCAGGCTAATGATCAGAATCAGTGACCAGACGATGCGGTTCCTAACCGCTGATTTGATTTTGCCCATATCAAACCTCCGATGTAACAGGTAGTAATTCCAGTCAGCTTAGACTTTGATCGCCTCTAAGAGGCAGCAGCCTTTATTGATCAACCATATCCCCAAGATTGGCACGCCAAACCGCAGCACAGTCAGAGCGATAAAGACAAGCATAATTGTGATTAACTGGGCCATTGTTAGCTCCTTTCAATTGCGCTAAAATCTTTATTTCTATTGCTTTAACTCTATCACATTGGTGCAATTGACTCCATAGGGGATGCCACCCATTTTGGGGCTAAGGTTTTGGGCCGACAATAATAAGATTTCGGGCTGGCCTGGCTAAAGGGGATAGGGAATTTCCCCCATCATGGGGCGAATTCCCCAAAATCGTAGCCGGTTTCCTGAGGAAAATGCCCCATGCGCGGGACCGGGGGGAATCAAAAAAGGCCGGACACATGGTCGCATCCGGCCTTTTTTCCTAACTCAACGTTAGATTTTAGGGACGGGTCATCCCTGAGACATCTCCACCGACATCCTCGATCGAGTCGTACAGAACCTGCATAACATAGGTCCCGTTGTGGGCAAAGGCGCCCGGATCCTTCTGGGCATACTGGTAGTTATAGGCGGCCTTGAGCAGGCGCGGCGTCCAGGTACTGTACCGTTCGCCGGCTTCGTCGAAGAAGTAGGGATACCTGGCCGGGTCGTAAACAATACCCGTACCGATGGTGCTGGCCGCATAGTCCTGAATCGCGGCATACAGC
>CAYZHI010000341.1:0-4006 GCA_964477335.1 uncultured Caldilineaceae bacterium
GGGTTGGGGAGGGGGTCCGGGGGGGTACATCTCCGCCCGCGACAAAGATGTCATCGTCATCGGCGGGGGCGACACCGGCACCGACTGCGTCGGCACCTCGCTGCGGCACGGCTGCCGGAGCGTGACTCAATTCGAAATTCTGGATCGCCCGCCCGACGAACGCCAGCCCGACAACCCCTGGCCGGAGTGGCCCAAAATTTTCCGGGTCGATTACGGTCAGGCCGAGGCGGCGGCCCGTTTTGGAGCGGACCCGCGCCACTATGCCATTATGACCAAGAAGTTTGTGGGCGACGAGCAGGGCCAGGTTAAAGAGGTCCATACGGTCGAGATCAGGTGGGTGACCGGCGGCAACGGCAATCGGCCGCATCTCGAAGAGATTCCCGGCACGGAGCGAGTCTGGCCGGCCCAGTTGGTATTGCTGAGTATGGGCTTTCTTGGCCCGGAGGATACCTTGCTGGGACAGCTTGGCGTCGAGCGGGACAGCCGCTCTAACGTGAAAGCCGAACACGGCCAATTTGCCACCAATCTGCCGGGGGTTTTCGCTGCCGGCGATATGCGGCGAGGCCAGAGTCTGGTAGTCTGGGCCATCAACGAAGGCCGCGGCGCCGCCCGCGAATGTGATCGTTATTTGATGGGTACAACCAATCTGCCTTGAGTGGGTTGAGTTCAGGATAAATCCGGTCCACAGATTTGCACAGATTTTCACAGATAGTGTTAAATGGATTAGACAAGATCTGTAATCATCCGTGCGCCTTGCCGTCTGTGGATCATTTTTTTTTCCAGGAAGTGTTCAAAAGCCTCGACACGCCGCCGACGCAAAGCGTGAAAATGCTTTTCGGCTTTTCGGCGGTCTATTTTCAAGGGGGTCATGTTATGCCAGTTCTACCCAAAAGTTTATACCGGCCGGAGTTTGAACACGCCGCCTGTGGGGTTGGTTTTATCGCCCGGATCACCGGCCAGCCCAGCCATAGTATTGTCCGGCTGGCCCTGGAGGCGGTCGGCCGGATGGAGCATCGCAGCGCCATCGACGCCGATGGTCGCTCCGGCGACGGCGCCGGCCTGCTCACCCAGCTTCCCCACCTGCTGTTGGCCAACGAAATCGAAGATTTGCCCCCACCGGGCGACTATGCCCTGGGGATGCTGTTTCTGCCGCACGCTAACCCGGCCCAGGCCGTCGAACTGGTCGAGACTACCCTCGACGCAATGCTCAGTACCCATAAACCCCAACTTGTCGAACAAATTGCAAATATCAAATCGCAAATTGCAAATCACCCATCACCCATCACCCATCGCAAATCGTCAATCGTAAATCGTAAATCGCAAATCGTTTGGCGCACCGTACCCACCAACCCCAACTCCCTGGGGCAAACGGCCTACCGCACCCGTCCCGACATCCGCCAAATCATTATCCGGCGTCCCAGCCATATCGAGCGAGGCGCCGCGTTTGAGCGTTTTCTGTTCACCGCTCGCAAGAAAATTGAGGCGGCCGCACATCTGGCCGGGCTGGCTGAACTGTACGTGGTTTCTCTATCGGCGCAGACGGTCGTTTACAAAGGCTTGATGTTGTCGCCCTATTTGCCGGAGTTCTACCTGGATTTGGCTGATCCCTTTTTTGAGACTGCTTTCGCTACCTTTCACGCCCGTTACAGCACCAATACGACCTCTAACTGGCAGCGGGCCCAGCCCTTTCGGCTGTTGGCCCACAACGGCGAAATCAACACGTTGCAGGGCAACGTTAACTGGATGCAGGCCCGCGAGTCGCTACTGGCTTCGCCGTTCTGGCCGGACGGGCTGGCCGAGTTGAGCCAGGTTATCGACTCGCGCGGCAGCGACTCGGCCATGCTGGACAATGTGCTGGAATTGCTGACCCTGGCCGGGCGAGACGTGCAGCACGCCATGGCTATGCTGATCCCGGAAGTGTGGGAAAACCTGCTCGATCTGCCGCCCGACCGGCGGGCCTTCTATCGCTATCACGCTGCCTTGATGGAGCCGTGGGATGGCCCGGCCGCGGTGGTCTTTAGCGATGGCCGGCGGGTTGGGGCCACGCTCGACCGCAACGGTTTGCGGCCGCTGCGTTATCTGACCACGGACAATGACCTGGTAATTGCTACCTCTGAGGCCGGTGTGGTCACCATCGACGAGGGCAGCATCGTGGCCAAAGGGAAACTTGGCCCTGGCCAGATGATCCTGGTCGATTTGGAGCGGCAGCTCTTTTTGACCAATGATCAGGTCAAGAACGAACTGGCCCGGCGGCCCCATTACCAAAAATGGGTGGCCGGCCTAAAACCCCTGCCAACCGAGAGCCGCCCGGCCTATTTCTCGCTCAACCATAACAATCACGTTTTGACTCAACCCAAAGTGAACACCGCCCCGCACTGGCTCACCCGGCTGCAAACGGCCTTTGGCTACACCAACGAGGAGCTGACCGTGGTGGTCCGGCCGATGGCTGAAGAGGGCAAGGAGCCGACCGGCTCCATGGGCGACGACACGGCCATGGCGGTGATGGCGGTGAAATCCAGGCCGTTGTTCCATTATTTCAAGCAGCGTTTTGCCCAGGTCACCAACCCGCCGATTGACCCGCTGCGGGAAACGGTGGTGATGTCGCTGACCATGCGGCTGGGGGCGCGGCCCAATCTGCTGGCCGAAACGGCCAAACACGCCAACCTGATCGAGCTGGCCAGCCCGGTGTTGAGCGACGCCGACCTGGCCGCGCTCAAAGGGCTGGGCGACCCCCGCTTCCAAACCCAAACCATCCCGATACGTTATCCGGTCGAGCAGGGGGTGGCCGGGTTGCGGCGGGCGTTGGACCGGCTGGGGGTGATGGCGGAACGGGCCATCGCCGAGGGCAAGAGCATCATCATTCTCAGCGACCTGGGCATCGACCAGCGCCACGCCCCCATCCCCAACCTGCTGGCCGTGGGCGCGGTCCATCATCACCTGGTCCGCCGGGGCAAGCGCATGCAGGTCAGCCTGGTGGTGGAGAGCGGCGAGGCGCGCGAGGTGCATCACCTGGCCTGCTTGATCGGCTACGGGGCCAACGCAGTCAACCCTTACCTGGCTCTGGCTACGGTGCACGGGTTGGTGGACAGCGGCAAGATCAAGCTGGCGCCAACCGAGGCCAAGCTGAACTTTATCCGGGCGTTGGAGGCCGGCCTGCTGAAAATCATGTCGAAGATGGGCATTGCCACGGTGGATAGTTACTGCGGCGCCCAGATTTTTGAGGCGTTCGGGTTGAACCAGGCCGTGATCGATGAGTTCTTCACCGGCACGGTGTCGCAACTGAGCGGCATTGGCCTGGCCGAGATTGCCGCCGAGGCGCAGGGCTGGCACAAGGCCGCTTTTGTCGACTCGCAGGCGCCGGACAGCCCCGGCTTCTACAAATTCAAACGGGGCGGCGAACTGCACGCCTTTGACCCGCCCATGGTCCAGGCGCTGCAAGCCGCGGTGCAGAAAGAAGGCGTCTTGAGTCCGGCGGCCAGCCAGAGCCGGGCGGAGGGCGGCGGCCCCGGCCCGGTCGCCCGCCGCGCTTTTCCGGGTGAAAATTTTGCCGCCGGGTATGCAGCTTACCAGGATTTTGTGGCCACCACCCGCCGCGCCGCGGCCATCAGCCCCCGCGATGTGCTCGAGCTGGTCTATAGCGGCCGGCCGCCGCTGGAGTTGACCCAGGTAGAGCCGTTGGAAGATATCTTCCGCCGTTTCAGCACGGCGGCGATGTCGCACGGGGCTTTGAGCAGCGAGGCGCACGAGAACCTGGCTATCGCTATGAACCGGTTGGGGGCCAAAAGCAACAGCGGCGAGGGCGGCTCGGCCCAACAGCGCTATAACAACGAGCGGAACGACCGCATCAAGCAGGTGGCCTCCGGCCGTTTTGGGGTCACGCCGGCCTACCTGATGGCCGCCGACGAGCTGCAGATCAAGATGGCCCAGGGGGCCAAGCCCGGCGAGGGCGGCCAACTGCCCGGCCACAAAGTGACGGCCGAGATTGCGGCCATTCGCCACACCACCG
>CAYZHI010000342.1:0-3986 GCA_964477335.1 uncultured Caldilineaceae bacterium
GTGGCCTACTTTGCCGGCGAGTTTTCCAACAGCTACGTCCTGGCCAAACTGAAAGTCGCCACCAATGGCCGCTGGCTGTGGAGCCGGACCATCGGCAGCACGCTCATTGGCCAGGGCCTCGATACGGTTATCTTTGTACTCATAGCCACCCTGTTGGGGGTATTTCCACCGGAGATTGCCCTCACGTTGATTGTAGCCAACTATATCTTCAAGGTTGCTATCGAAATCATTTTTACCCCGGTCACCTACAGCGTCGTTGGCTTCTTAAAGCAAGCCGAGCAGGAAGATTATTACGACCGGGAGACGAATTTCAATCCGTTTTCCCTAACGCCGTAACAATGACCTATCCCTTCGATTGGCCCGATGAGTCCGAATACGAGGCTGGTGAAGCAGCGCCGCTGTTTGACGAGGAACTGCCGCCGGAGCACCGTTCCGGCTTTGTAGCCGTCGTTGGCCGGCCCAATGTTGGCAAATCGACTCTGCTGAATCACTTGCTGGGTCAAAAAATTGCCATCACCAGCCCCAAACCCCAGACCACCCGTAACCAGCTCCTCGGCATATTGACCCTGCCGGCCTCGAACTATCCCGACCTGCCGCCGGCCCAAATTATTTTTTTGGACACACCCGGCATCCACCAGCCTAAACACAAACTGGGCGAGTATCTGGTCAATACCGCCCTGGATACCATTCCCGACGCCGATTTGATTCTGTGGCTGGTTGATGCTACCGAACCGGACCATCCCGAAGACCAACTGGTGGCCAAAACCCTGGAAAATCTACAGACCGATTTGGCCCGCCGGGGGGAGGCGTTAGCGCCAGTGCTGCTGCTGCTCAACAAGATCGATCTACTCTCCCCGGAGCAGTTGGCGGCAGCGGCCGAACCATTCCTGGCGCTTTATCCGGCTGATAGCCGGCTGGCCATCTCGGCCAGCCGCGGTGACAATCTGAGCGAGTTGCTGCCGGAGATTATCCGGCGCTTGCCCCTGGGGCCCCGCTACTACCCAGAAGATCAGGTCACCGACCAGCAGACTCGCTTCATCGTGGCCGAGTTGGTGCGCGAGGCGGCGCTGAAAGTTTTGCACCAAGAGGTACCCCACGCTCTGGCCGTCCAGGTCATCGAGTTCAAGCTGCGCCACGAGAATCTAACTTATATCAGCGCCAACCTGATCCTGGAACGCCAGTCGCAAAAGAAGATTGTCATCGGTGAAAAGGGCGCTACGCTCAAGAAGATCGGCCAACTGGCCCGGCCCGAAATCGAAAAGCTGGTCGGCGCCAAAGTGTACCTGGAGCTATGGGTCAAAATTAGGCCCAAGTGGCGCAAAAAAGAAACCGAGCTGCGCTGGCTCGGCTACAGCAAATAACCTGCCTGATTAAAAGTCGCAAAGAATTGACGGCCTGTTTGGGCCAGGTCAGTTGCGGCCTTTCCAAAAATTATAATTCCACGTCGTAGGCCAGCACACACCCGCCCAGCGACAGATGATCGCCTGGTTTGAGCAAAACAGATTGGCCAACCATTAGCCTTTCGCCGTTGAGGCGCGTGCCAAAGGTACTGTTCAGGTCTTGCAGGTAAGGCAGGTAGTTGCTCCAACTGATTCTGGCGTGGCGGCGCGACACGCGAAAAGCTACTTCACCATCTGGCGTTAAATCCAGCCCCAGGGCTATGTTGGTGTTGGGATCAGCCCGGCCAACAATCAGGCTATCAGGGGGGGCAAGTTGCACTTTCCGACCGGTATGGGCAACGAATAGAAAATGACGAAGCTGCGACCCTCTGGCGCGTAATGCGCCAAAAAAATCCGCCGGAACTGTGTCATAACGCAGTCGCAACTTGCCCAAAACGATCAGGTCGCCGGTTTGCAACGGGTAAGCCTGGCCAGCATCTATTTGCTCCCCGTTGACGTAAACGCCATTAGCGCTTCCCAAATCTTCAATCGTGTGGCGTCCGGCAGTCCCATCGATTTGGGCGTGGCGTCGTGAAACCGACAACTCAGCCCGGTCCTCGTAGGTCAGATCAACATCTACGGGTTCAAGCGCATCAGGATCAAAACGTCCCAGCACTAACTTACCCGTGGGCGGCAATGAAATGCGCCGCCGGCTATCATTAAGGATAAGCCAACACAGCGCCGTTGGCCGGGCCGGCTCCACTGGAGCTTTTCCAGGCGTTTCAATAAGACCAGTTGGGGAGGTTTTTGGCTGCAGAGACTCAAGGTCTGCCGGCGCGGCGGGCAAAATAGAGACTGGGTCGCGGATAGCAGGCGTTGCCGGCGATATCAGACTGGCTGCAGGAGCAACTGTCGAGGTCCGTTCAGTTAGGGCGGCGGTTTGATCGACCAGTTCAGGAGTATCCTCATCAGCTTCTTCTTTGGCTTCCCGCCGCTCGCGCAAACGCCGGCTCAAGATCGACTCGGCTCGATCTTTGCGCTCCCGTTCCTCATCCTGCTGCACCAAAAGGCAACTTTTTTGCAGGATACCCCACATCGCCAGCGTATCGGTCCGGGCCGAAAAGGCAGTGCGAATCATGGTCCTGACATGCACGGGCGAGTCATTCTGGTCGATGCAGCGCTCCCGAATCCGGCAATCACGGCAACTGTATTTATACATTGCTCCTCCTGCCCTGGCGGGAATGGTTTCAATTATTATAGCACAGGCGCCGCTGAATGGTATCGCTATTGTTCCAACTGTTCAGCCCGATCCAAACTCTGCCAGCCGACCACTGACTGCTGATCACTTTACCTCCCCAACGTCGCCTCGATGATGCCCCGGTAGCCCCTGGCCGCCGCCACCAGTGAGTCAATCGCCAGATGCTCGTCGACCACGTGGGCGTCGGCTTCGGTGGCCGGGCCAAAGCCGACAGTCGGCACACCGGCGATGCCGGCGCTGTAGGCGGCATTGGTGCAGAACCGGTACGCCCCAACCTCAGGCTCCAAACCGGCTTGTTGCAAACCCCGGAACGCTTGCTGCACAAACGGCTCATCTTCAGCCAGGAGCCAGGCCGGAAAAAATTTGTCACCCCGGATGACCTGGCCGGTATAAGTCTGGTGCTCGCCCTGGGCGATGGCGGCGTTTAACTTAATTCCACGCAACGCCGGCAATCCGGTGATTGCGCCCAGAACATCTTCAACCGTCTCACCGGGCAGCAGGCGGCGGTCGTAAGTAACCCGGCAACGGCTGGGGATGACCGAATAACCGGGATAAGGTTCAGAAATGATGTCGGTCAGGGCCATAATCGCCGGTCCCAAGAGAGAATGGCTGGGCAGCGACAACTGGCCAATGGCCTGGATGACTTTCATCATCTCCAACACAGCATTAAGCCCCTGGTGGGGGGCCGACGAGTGGGAGGGCCGGCCAATCGTTTCCAACTGGATTTCAGCCCGGCCGCGGCCGCCCCGATTTAAATTGAGATTGGTCGCCTCGCCGATGACCACAAAATCCGGCTTCAGTTCGTCCATCACCGGCTTGAGCGCGCCCCCTTCAAAAACCTCCTCCAACAACGAGACGCTGACCACGACCCGGCCGGCGAGTTTCGTCCGGTCAACGCTGGCCGCGGCGTGGACCATCGCCGCCACGGCGCCCTTCATATCGGCTGAACCGCGGCCATAAATTGCCCCGGCTTCGATGTTGCCGCCGAAGGGATCGGCTCGCCAGGGTACACCGGGAGCAATACCGACGGTATCGCCGTGGCCGTCGAAGAGGAGGGTGGGGCCGGATTGGGTCCCATGGATGACCCCGATAACGTTGCCGTAATCGTCAAGCCAGACCCGATCGTAGCCCAGGCGGTGTAGTTCGGCCTCGGCCCGTTGGATAACGGCTTGCTCTTGACCGGGTGGGCTGGGCAGGCGAACCAAATCCTGAGTGAAAGCGATAAGTTTATCGATATCCATTTTTAGTTGCTCCTAAGAAAATAGACTCAGCAGATCCAATTTTTGACCGTAGCAAAGGCATCCCTATGCCTTTGCGGACGGCATGGGATGCCGTCCTACGTAAATTTG
>CAYZHI010000343.1:0-3981 GCA_964477335.1 uncultured Caldilineaceae bacterium
CCTTTGGCTTCGCTCAGGACAAGCTTCGAGCCGTCGCAGACGGCGAGCAAGCACTGAATCCGCTGCCATAAAGCTTGGCGTCTGGTAAATGGCCAGGCGAGTGTGTCAAAGAGCCTTGAATTTGAATCCAGCCTACTCAGGGATTTCTCGGCCTACGGCCTCGAAATGACATGCGGCTGCACTCAAATGCTTGCCGCTTCGCGTGCCACCTGCCACCTGCCACCTGTCACCTGTCACCTGCAACTTGCCACCTGTCACCTGCAACTTGCCACCTGTCCCTGCAACTTGCAACTTGCCCCCTACCCCTGCAACCTGTAACCTGCCACCTGCTACCTGCTACCTGTCACTTCCCCCCGGATACTCGGCCTGCCAATCCTCGCCATAATCAGGGGCGTCGGGCGGCACAGGCACGCCGCTGCGAGGGTAATGGTAGGCCCGCATTTGAGCGTCGTCCTTGTACACGTACCAGGTGCAGGGCGCCTGCGGGTCGAGGACGTGATCCAGCGGGCGCAGCAGCCGGCCGGTCTGGCGGCCCGGCAGCCACTCCATAGCAATGCAGCAGTGAGCGCAGTACCAGTGAACGCCGCTTTTTTGCCATGTCCACAGGTGCGGCGTCTGATTGACCCCGTGGTCGCCCACCGGGTGAGCTGGCCGGCCCGTTTCCGGGTCGCCCCGGCGGAGGACGCCGCCGCTGCCGCACAACGCCATCACCATCTTGTAGCGGTCGCCCTGGTCGAGCAGGGTCATATCGCCGCGGCGGCGCTCGCCGCTAAAGTGACCGCCCCGCATCCCCTCGACGGTCAGGGCCAGTTTTTCGAGTGGGGTCATTTGCTGCCACTTGTCGTACCGGTCGCCCCAGATGCTCTGGTGCGTCTCCAAAATCGACTCGAGGACGGCTTCTTCGCCCCAACTGGCGGCGATGTGGGTCAGTAAATTTTGCACCCAGGCCACCAGCACGTCGTGCGGATTTTTGAACTCCAGCCGCATCCGGTCGAGCAGGTCGATAGCCTCGGCTGACCGGCCGGCCTGGATGGCCGCCTGGCATTTGGCCCGCAGCGCCTCGCCCAGCGGATAGGTGCGCCAGGTTTCGAATAGCGTGGTCGCTACCTCCCCAGAGTTGCCGGCCTGGCTGCCTCGCCCGAAGAGATAACGGCTGATGTCGGTCAGCCAGGTAATCATGATGTGGTGCATAATCCGCATCTCCTGATGGAAATAGTCCACCAGGGCGACAGCCTCATCAATCCGCCCGGCCTCGATGGCTGCTTCGGCCAGAGTTTGGCTCGACACGCCCAGCGTATCCAGCTCATCCAGCCGCAACGTTCGGCCCAGGACGGCGTTGTACTCCAGTTTGACCATAATTTACCTCGTTGGCCGGTTACAGGTTACAGGTCGCAGGTCGCAAGTTGCAAGTCGCAAAATGCAACTTGTAACCTGCCACCTGCAACTTGTCACCTGCCACCTGCAACTTGTAACCTGTCACCTGCAACTTGTAACCTGTCACCTGCCACCTGCTACAAGTACCTTTCCTCATAAATCCCCAGCGCTTGGTCGATGATGTCAATCAACTGGTCGATTTCGCCGCGGCTGATGGTCAGCGGCGGGGCCAGGAAGAGGACGTTGCCCTGGTGCAGGGTCAATGTAATCAGTCCCAGGTCGCGGCAGATGGTCCGCAGGTAGTAACCGGCCAGTTTGGGATTGTCGGGCAGGCGACGGCTGGCCTGATCATGCACAAATTCCAGGCCGACCAGCAGCCCCAGGCCGCGGGCTTCGCCGTAGCTGGGGTGGCGGCTTAACGAGCGCAATCCCTCGATCAGATAAGCGCCCTTTTCGGCGGCCTGGCCGGGCAAATCTTCCCGCTCGATCAGCTCGATATTTTTCAGGGCCACGGCGCAGGCGACGGGGTGGCCGCCGTAGGTCTGGCCGTGAGACAGCACGCCGTCGGGATGATCCATAAAAAGCTGAGCGACTTCCTCTTTCACCACGGCCGCGCCGATGGGCATGTAACCGCTGCTCAACCCTTTGGACACGGTCATGATGTCCGGTTCTACCCCCCAATGCTCGCAGGCAAACATCTTGCCGGTGCGGCCAAAGCCGGTGATGATTTCGTCCATGATGAGGAGCAGGCCATAGCGGTCGCACAATTCCCGGACGCGGGGCATGTAGTCGGGCGGCGGCACGGCCACGGCGCTGGCGGTGGAGCAGGGGTCCATAATGACCGCGGCCACTGTGCCCGGCCCTTCGGTCAGGATGACCTGCTCCAGATCGTTGACGCAGTCGAGGGTGCAGGCCGCTTGCTCGGCGCAATGGCGGCAGCGGTAGTGATACGGCGCCGGCGACGTCCGGCCAAAGGGCGGCAGCGGGTCGTACAGGTGGATGCGGGTGCCAAAATATTCGCCGTCTACGGCCATGGCCCCAAAGGTGCAGCCGTGGTAGGCGCCCTGGCGGGTGATCACTTTGTAGCGGCCCGGCGCCCCTTTGATGTGCTGGTACTGCTTGGCTACTTTGATGGCCGTTTCCACGGCCTCGCTGCCGCCGGGGGTGAAGTGGACGCGCGACAGTGTGCCGGGAGTGATGCCGGCCAGGCGGGCGGCCAGCTAGATGGCCGGCGGCGAGGCGTAGCGAAACACGTCCAGAAATTCGAGCTGCTGCATTTGCTGGTAGGCGGCGTCGGCCAGCTCCGGGCGAATATGGCCGGCGATGCAGGCCTCCAGGGCCGAGACTCCGTCCAGGTAGCGCTTGCCCTCAGTATCGACCATCCACGTGCCCTCGGCGGCCACCAGCACCGGCGGCCCGCCCTCGGCGGCATACGGCTCCGGCGGCTGGTAGGCCATCCACAGGTGGCGACTGGCTTTGGCTTTGAGTTCCTGGGTATTATATTGATTCGACATCTTCAACCTTTCATTCTAGTCAAAATGGGTTGTCTCGAGGTGCGTAGAGCGTAAATCGTAAATCGTAAATCGTAAGATGTGATTGTTGACGCTTAAGCGCCTGATTCTGCTACCTGCTACCTGCTACTTGCAACCTGCAACCTGCTACCTAATCCATCTCATACCCGCCATCGACATTGAGCGTTTGGCCGGTGATGTAGTCGGCGTCGGCGGAGCAGAAAAAGGCGACCGCGCCGGCAATGTCCTGGGGGGTGGCGGCCCGTTTTAGCGGGACGGTCTGGATGAACGCGGCCATGGCCTCGCCCGGCCCGGCGCCAAACAACCGGCCGCGATCCTGATCGATCTGCGCCCACATCGGGGTCGGCACCACCCCCGGACAGATGGCGTTGACGTTGATCCGGTAGGGGGCCAGGGCCAGCGCCGCCGACTGGGTCACGCTGATGACCGCAGCTTTAGTGGCGGCGTAATGGGTTGACAGCGGGCGGCCCCGCCGGCCGGCGATGGAGGACAGGTTGACGATTTTGCCGTAGCTGTTGGCCAGCTCTGCGCCTGCCGTCTCGGCCTGGTCTGTTTGCTTCAGGCTGACCACGTCGGACAGGGTTTGCGCCTGCAATTTCGGCGGTAGCTGTTTGATCATCTGGTTGGCCACGGCCTGCAAGCAGAAGAAAAAGCCGCGCTGGTTGACCCTGACCACCCGGTCCCAATCCTCTTCGGTCAGCTCCAGCATCGGTTTGGTCTGCACCAGCCCGGCGTTGTTGACCAGAATGTCGATCCGGCCAAAGCGGGCCACCACGCCGGCGACCATTTGCCTGACGGCGGCGGTGTCGGCAATATCGATGGGATAGGCCAGGGCCGGTTGGCCCAGCGCCTCGATTTCCGCAGCAGTCGTCGCGGCGGTGGCGGGGTTATACTCGGCCACTATTACGGCGGCGCCTTCCCGGGCCAGCCGCAGGGCGATTCCCTGGCCGATGCCCTGGCCCGCCCCGGTCACAATCGCCACTTTGCCGGTAAATCGTTGTTCCATGTCTGCTGCTCCTTGAGGAGGGGAGATTGGGCGATAGGGAGATTGGTCATTAATCCAATCTCCAATCTC